>NZ_RAVY01000029.1:0-65689 GCF_003611625.1 Corallococcus sp. CA054B | reverse complement strand
CGCCGAAGCCGAGGATGGCGACCAGCACCGCCGCGTACACCGCCACCCCGGGCAGGACGCGGCGCCCCGTGTCCCGGTGCTCGAACGCCCAGTTGGCCACGGTCGCGAACCACACCAGGATGAACGTCAGGCCCCACAGCCCCGTCACCGACACCCATTGCACCAGCACCGGCACCTTTGCCTGGGTGTAGGCCAGCACGCCCCACGTGCCGAACGGGTTGCCCATGCTGCTGAAGAGCTCCAGCCCCGTCGTCGCCGCCGGCAGGAAGAGCGTCCCTGCGAAGGAGCCGCGCGGCCCCACGATGAGCCGGTCCGCCAGGTACAGCCCCGCGACGACCACCGCGCCGCCCAGGGCCATGCCAAAGGCGCTCGCGGCGGAGCCCGGGAACACCCCCAGGTTCGCCACGCCAGCGGCGACGGTGTTGGCCACCAGGAGCCCCACGAAGCCCACCGCGGGACGCTGCCGCCGGGAGAAGTAGAGGAACAGGGCGCCCATCAGCCAGCCGGGCAGCACCGCCCACTCCGTGTTCAGCAACAGCACCAGCGCGGCCCCGGCCCCCAGGGCGAGCCACGGCATGAGCGTGGGCAGACGCCGCGCTCCTTCGTCCGGATGAGCGCTCATCGCGCGCCCTTCTTCTTCGTCGAGCCCGCCGTCCGCTTCACCCGCTGAAGCGCCTCGCGCGCCTCGTCACACCAGCGCAGGTGCGCCTCCAGCCCGAGCAGTCCCGCGCGAATCGACAAATGCTGGTAGGCGAACTCCGGGTCGTCGCTCCGGGCCTGGCTGACGTTCTCGTCAATGAGGCGCAGCGCCGCCAGCAACCCCTCCGCCTCGGCGCGGCTGCGCTCCACCTGCGCCAGGGAGTCCTCGGGCCCCACCTGGGCCCCGAAGAAGAGCTTGAGCAACAGCTCGTTGCGCTCGACGTGGGGGAGCACCGGCCGCCGCAGCCATTCCGCGAGCGCCGTCCGCCCCGCCTCCGTCACCCGGTACACCTTCCGGATCCGCCCGCCCTGCGTGCGCTCCTCCGGCTCGAGCTCCACGAGCCGCTCCTCCGCCATCCGCTCCAACGTCGGGTACAGGTTGCCGTAGCTCTCCTGCCAGAAATGCCCCACCGACCGCTCGATGGCGCTCCGCAGGTCGTACCCACTCATCGGCTCCCGGCACAGCATCCCCAGGATGGCGAACCGACAGGTGCTCTCCCTCGCCATGACTGCCTCCTCCGTCCGGATATATCAGACTGATATATCCGGACGCCAGTCCGCGGAGCTCGTTCGCGGTGGTGAGGGGAAGGGCTACAGCAGGCGACAGAGCCACACGCTGGGGATGGCGGCATGGAAGCCGGCCTTCTCGTAGGCGCGCCGCGCGGGTGCGTGGCTCGCATCGCCACCGGTCGCCACGGTGGCGACCCTGGCGCCCGCGCGCTTCATGTGGCCGAGCGCGAATTCGTAGAGCGACGTCCCGACCCCATGTCCGGCGTGAGCGGGATGGACCGCGTTCAGACCTATCTCTCCGATGAGCGTCTCCGGGTCGACCTTCACCGCGACGAAGCCGACCACGCGCATCTCGACCTCGGCCACGAACACGTCCCAGCCCGAGTCCGGAGCGATGAGCTCTCGAAGCAGGTCGGCCTGGCGTGCGTCCTGCTTCGCCTGCGCGAGCTCGTAGATCTCGTCGCCCAGGAGCGCGCGGAACGACGCGAACACGGGCTCGAAGGCGGCTCGGCGGATGTCTTCGAGGATGCTCCCGTCAAAGCTCCCTGCTCGCCGGATGTGGAAGCGCCGCCGCGCAGTGTCGCGATTGAAGGAATGCCAGACGTTGTCGCGGACCTCGTCGCTCAACCCGAGCGCCTCGGCGCGCTCCAGCAGCGACTTCAGCTCCTCGGCGCCCAACAGTGACCGCAGGGCCGCGGAGTGCTCCTGCCGGAAGAACTGGAACACCAGCACCCGGGCCGCCACCTCACGCAACGCCTGCTCGTCGCCGACAACGAGGGTCTTGGCGACCCGCACCAGGACGGTGCTCCGCTCCAGAGCGCCTTTCCAATAAAGGCTCAGCTCGCTCAGCGCCCGGAGCGCGTTCACTCGCTGCCGGACGGAGAGCTTGCCCAGCTCGAGGATCTCCACCAGCGCGTCGAACACCTCGGGGCCACGCTTGCGGAGCGCCGCCAGGTCGACGGGGACCCGCCACTTGTCCAGCTCATTGATGAGCCAGCGATATGCCTTCGCGTCCATGGCGGCCACTCTCCTGGTTCAAACGGTGAAAACAAGCCTGCTTGCTCGCGTCCCAGGGACGAACCGTAGAGTGGCCGCATGACCTCTCCCCGCTCGTCCTTCCCGTGGTCCCCTTCCCTGCGTGCCACCGTCGCGCTGGGCTTCCTGTCCCTGGGCGCTGGCTGTGGCCCTGAAGCGGTCGGCGCTCCGCCCGCCGTGGCGCAGGCCGCTCAGCCGCTCCTGGGGGCCACGCCCGCCGCCGCCGGTGAGTTCCCCTGGATGGTGTCCCTCCAGGACCAGGCCGGGAATCACCTGTGTGGCGGCACCATCATCAACACCCACTGGGTCCTCACCTCTCGGCAGTGCGTGCTGGGGAGCAGCATCGTGTCGCCCCCGCATCCCAGCACCCTGCGGGTCGTAGCGGGCAGCAACAGCCTGACGGCGACGAGCAGCACCCGGCAGGTGAGCACGCTGCTGGACATCGTTCCCTTCCCTGGCGCATGGGATGCGACACAGGGCAACGACGCGGCGCTCCTGCATGTGCTCACCCCGCTGGTGCTCGATGGCACCACGGTGGCGGCGCTGCCGGTGGCGACGGCGGCGGATGTCACCGCCGGCTACACCACCCCAGGTGTCATCGCCACGCTCTCGGGCTGGGGGCAGACGACCCCGGGCGGTGCAATCCCAGACGCGCTGATGAAGATGAGCGTGCCGCTGATGTCCAACGCGGATGCCTCCCTGGCGCTGGGGCAGCCCCTCACCGCCGACCAACTGGGGGCGGATGGTTCGGCGCAGGGCAACGCCTTCTGCGCCGGGGACGTGGGGGGCCCGCTGGTCGTGGACGGCCCCTCCGGGAAGAAGCTGGTGGGCGTCGCCAGCTACAACCTGGGCTGCTCCGCGCCGAACATCTTCGAGCGGGCTGCGTACCTCAAGGGGTTCATCGACTACGTGACCCCGCGGCTGAAGACCGCGCCGCGCGTGACGCAGAATTACGTGAACGCACCCCAGGGTGGCTGGAAGCACTACTCCCTGACCATGCCGAGCGCCCCCTCGTTCGTCGTGGCGATGCAGAAGGGCACCGGCAACGGCACCCTCTACGTGCGCTACGGCGCGCCGCCGACGCTGACGAACTACGACTGCCGCTCCGGCGACACGGGCAGCAACCTGGAGTATTGCTCATTCACCTACGCGGCCGGTGGGGATTGGTTCATCGGCGTGTATGGCGAAACGGCGGTCGTCAACGCCACCGTGCTCGGACGTACTTTCTATTGATTCACGGTCGCCTGCTTCGGGTGCCGTATGGACGGGGTAGGCTTCCGCGCGCATGAGCACGAGCGGAACGGCGGCGCCCGGATACTGGCTGGAGGTCGACCTCGCGCTGGCTGGCGATGAGGTCAGCGCCACGGCGCGGGGCAGCGGAGGCCAACAGCCCGCGCCGCACAGGTTGGGGCCCGCGCACTCGCGCGAGGCCCTCCGCCGCTTCGGCGAGTGGGTGCGGGACGCGGCCGTGCGCGGGGTGCCCCTGGAGTCCGCCGAGCAGGCGCGGGCGCTGCACTCCGCGCTCTTCCGCGAGGGGCTCCAGGAGGTGCTGCTCGAGCTGCGCGGCGTGCTGCGCAACACCGCGAGCCAGAAGCCGCTGCTGCTGCGGCTCCTGCCCCGGGACCGCGAGCTCCAGGCGCTTCCGTGGGAGGCGCTCTGTGGACCATCCGGGCCGCTCGACTTCCTCGGCATCTCGCCGGAGCTGTGCATCGTGCGCGGGGTGCAGTCCACGAAGCCCTGGCTTCCTCGCGAGGTCACCGGGGCCGTGCGGCTGCTCGTCGTCTCGCCGCTGGATGAAGCGGCACCGGCCCGCCTGCGCGCCATGCTCCAGCCGGCCATCGACTCCGGAGCGCTGGAGTGGATGGAGCCGCTCGTGGGGGCCCGCTCGCGGCGCGACTACGTCATCGACCGGCTCCGCTCGGAGCCCGCGCCGCACATCCTGCACTTCATCGGTCATGGCGGCGTGGACGCGAAGGGGGCTCCGGTCCTGCAACTCACGGATGCGGACGGCGCGGACGCATGGCTTTCCGTGGAGCTGCTCGCGAAGGAGCTGGCGGGAGCCTTCCGGGGCGACCTGCGCCTGGTGGTGCTCGAAGCCTGTCAGGGCGCTCAGCCGGGGGCGCTGACGAGCGCGGCGGAGCTGCTCGCGCAGGGCGGCGCGGACGCGGTGGTGGCGCACCTGTGGCCGGTGAAGACAGACGTGGCGCGCGCGTGCTCGCGGGCCTTCTATCGCGCGTTGGTGGGCGACACGCGGCACCGGGGCGACGTGGCCCGCTGCCTTCACGACGCGCGCAGCACGGTGCTGACGGAGTTTGGCGAGAGCGCCGAGGCCTTCTCCCCCGTGCTGTACCTGCGAGGCAGTGACACCACCCTCTTCTCCTTCCGGCCCGCCCGGACGAACACCGCGCCCCGAGCCCCCGTGCAGGCCGAACCGGTGCGCGGCGAGGACCCGTCCCTGCGCGGCCTCTTGGACCTGGTCTCACGTCCCTTCTCCCTGGTGCTGGGCGACCACGGGGGCATCACGGACGATGACCTGCGGGAGCTCTTGCACGGCCGGATGAGGGGCACGCCGTGGGCCGTGCCGGACGCCCTGCCGATGAGCGCGCTGGCGCAGCGGTTCACGCTGCGCTTCGGGCCCAAGACGCTGGACTCGCACTTCCAGGAGGTGTTCCGGGATGCGACGCCCACGCTGCCGCTGGTGGAGGCGCTGGCGCGGCGGCTGAAGCCCGGCGTCCACATCACGCTCTTGCGCATGCCCGTGCTGGAGCACGCGCTCGCGCTGCACCGGCCCGAGCTGCCGCTGTATGTCATCCAGCCCTCGTCGCCCGACGAGGGCTCCGCGCTGATCCGTCGGCGCCTGCCGGGACAGGGCTGGGAACCGCTCGACACGCTGCCCCTGGACTTCGACCCCTCGCGCGACGTGGCGCTGGTGAGGCTGTACCGGGGCTACCTGCCCGACCGCGTCTTCGAAACGCCCCTGCTCACGGAGGATGACTACCTGCACGGCGTGCGGGACCTGGAGTCTGTCCTGCCACCGGACCTGGCGGACACCCTCCTGGGGGCGCTGGACAGCCGGCCCACGCTGCTCGTGGGACTGTCCTTGCTGGCATGGCACCACCGCATGCTGCTGTCGCGGCTGTTCGGACGCCGGCCTCTGCCTCGCAAGAGCCTGGTGCTGCTGGAGCCCGGGGTGCATGAGGCGGAGTCGTGGAAGTCGGGCCGGGGCCTGCCCGCGGGCGCGGGCATCCAGGTGGTGCAGGCGGAAACGGGCGCGGTGGCTGAGTCCCTGGGCATGGGGACGCCGGGAGGTTCGCGATGAGCGCCCCGGTGAATCCCTTCCTCGGGCCGCAGCCCTACCGCGCGGCGGACCGCGAGCGCTTCTTCGGCCGCGAGACCGTGACGCAGCGGCTGGTGAACCGCATCCTCGCGCACCCGTGTCTCACGCTCTTCGGCCCCTCGGGCGCGGGGAAGTCGTCGGTGATGCAGGCGGGCGTGATTCCGCTGCTGGAGGAGGCGCACGAGTTCCGCACGGTGCGCATCGACGGGTGGCTCGCGGGGGAGGCTCCGCTGGCGCGGCTCGTGAGCACGATGCACGCGGAGCTGGAGCTGGGGCCTCCTCCGGAGCAGGCGGGGACGGCGCAGGCGCTGGACGCGGCGCTGGAGCTTGCTTCGCAGCGCTCGGACCGGCCGGTGCTCATCTACCTGGACCAGCTGGAGCAGCTCTTCCTGCCGGGGCGCGACGTGGAGGCGACGGGCGCGCTGCTGAAGGGATTGGACGCGCTGGCGCGCAAGCCGGTGCGCGGGCTGCAGCTCGTGCTGGCGATGCGCGAGGACTACCTGGGGCGCTTCCGGGACCGCGTGCGGGGCCGGCGCGAGCTGCTGGAGCAGGGCTTCCGGCTGGGGCCGCTCACCGTGGGCGAGATGGTGAAGGTGTCGTGCCGGCTGGCCACGGAGAAGGGCCTGCCCTCGCAGCCCTGGTCCGAGCAGGAGGTGCGCGCGCTGATGCGGCAGGTGCGCATGGCGGGCCAGGGCGAGCAGGACGACGACGCCGAGGTGCAGGCCGCGTTCGCGCAGATCGTCTGCCGGGCGCTGTGGGACGAGCGGGCGCGGGGCCAGGCCGTGGAGCCTGTCGCCGCGGAGCCGATGGTGCACCGCTACCTGGAGGCGACACTGGATGCGCTCGGCTCCGACAAGAAGCGGGCGGCGCGCAGGTTGCTGGAGCAGTACCTCATCGCGAGCGATGGCAGCCGGGCCCTGCTGACGGAGAAGGAGGCCCGCGCCGAGCTTCCACCCGAGCACGCGGACGAGGTGCTGACGCACCTGGAAGCGGCGGCGGTGCTGCACGCGGAGCAGCACCAGGGCAGCCGGTACTTCGAGCTGGGACACGACTGGCTCGCGCGCAAGGTGTTCGAGCTCAAGCAGCAGCGCATCGAGCGTGAGTCAGCGCAACGACAGCGCCGGCGTGAAGCGGCCGAGCGGCGCAGACTCATCGTCCTGGCCTCGGCGGCGGCGGGAGTGGCGGTGCTGATGGCCCTGCTGCTCATCTGGGCCCTGACGGAGCGGACCCAGGCGGAGCAGGCGACGACTGCGGCGGATCTCGCGAAGCAGGAAGCCGTCAAGCAGGCTCGAGATGCGCGGGGATTGGCATTGATGACGGGAGCTCGCGACCTGCAAGGCCGCGGCTTCACCGCGATGGCCACGAAGCTGCTGCTCGAAGTGCCCGAACCCGGGCAGGCGCGATGGTGGACGCAGCTGGCGCATGACTTCCTGAAGGAACCCGTCCCGGAGGTGACGTTCCAGGGAACGAATCCGCTGCACGTCGCGGCCTTCAGCCCGGACGGCCAGCGGGTGGCGGCGGCGTCCATGGACGGACCGGCGTGGGTATGGCGCGTGGACGGGCTGGGCACACCCGTGGCGTTGACGGGCCATCTGGGCGTCGTCAGCTCCATCGAGTTCAGCCCGGACGGGCAATGGGTTGCCACCGCGTCCCAGGACGCCACCGTCCGGGTGTGGCGGGCGGATGGGACGGGCAGGCCCGTGGTGCTCCGGGGGTACGAAGACACCGTCTACGCCGCGAGCTTCAGTCCAGATGGACAGTGGCTGGTGACGGCTTCGGCGGACATGAGCGCGCAGGTGCGGCGGGCGGATGGAACCGGCAAGCCCGTGATGCTGGTCGGGCACGAGGCCTCGGTCCTGTCGGCACGCTTCAGCCCGGAGGGACGGCGCGTGGTGACCACGTCATTCGACGGGACGGCGCGGGTGTGGAAGGCGGATGGGAAGGGCTCGCCCGTGGTGCTCAAGGGGCACTCGAAGCCCGTCATGTCCGCCGAGTTCAGCCCGGATGGACAACGGGTGGTCACGGCTTCCACGGACAAGACGGCGCGGGTGTGGAAGGCGGATGGGACGGGCACCCCCATCGTGCTCAAGGGACATGAGGGGGACGTCCATTCCGCCGCCTTCAGCCCGGATGGACTGTGGGTGGTGACGGCTTCGACGGACAGGACGGCGCGGGTGTGGAAGGCGGATGGGAAGGGCACGCCCATCGTGCTCGAAGGCCATGCGGACTCCGTCATGTCCGCGGGTTTCAGCCCGGATGGCCTGTGGGTGGTGACCACCTCCCTGGACAGGACCGCCAGGGTCTGGCGTGCGGATGGAACCGTCCCACCCCAGGTGCTCAAGGGGCACCAGGGCTGGGTCGAGGACGCGCGATTCAGTCCGGACGGGCAGCGGATCATCACCGCGTCCAGGGATGGAACCCTCCGGGTCTGGAAGGCGGGCGGGCCCGGGATTCCCACGGTGTTCCAGGGCCCCGGAGAGGCGGTCCAGTCCGCGCGGTTCAGTCCGGATGGGTCGCGGGTCGTCACGGCGGGCAGCGATGGAGTTGCTCGCGTCTGGAGCACGAATGGGACGGGAGCCCCCGTGGTGCTCGATGGGCGCGCGGGCCCCGTTTCATCGGCCGCGTTCAGCCCGGATGGACAGCAGGTGGTGGCGGCCTTCGAGAACGGGAGCGCGCGGGTGTGGCGGGCGGATGGAACCGGCAAGCCCGTGGTGATGAGCGGGGATCCGCTCACGCCCATCGGCTCCGCGGAGTTCAGTCCTGATGGTCAGTGGATCTTGACCACGGTCCGGTTCAGGGGCGTGCCCCTGGTGTGGAGGGCGGACGGGAGCGGGACACCGCGGGTGCTGGGGTACGACGAAGCGCTCTCCGCCCGGTTCAGCCGCGACGGTCAGTGGGTCGTGACAGCGTCGGCCCGGACCCCGAAGGTGCTGAGGACGGATGGAAGCGGCACGCCCGTGGCGCTCCTGGGGCATGAAGGTGACGTCTCCTCCGCCGCGTTCAGCCCGGATGGCAAGTGGGTGGTGACGGCGTCGGCGGACAAGACCGCGCGGGTGTGGAAGGCGGACGGGACGGGCACCCCCGTGGTGCTCAAGGGACATGGAGGTGACGTCTATTCCGCGGGCTTCAGCCCCGATGGCAAGTGGGTGGTGACGGCTTCGGCGGACAAGAGCGCACGGGTGTGGAGGGCGGACGGGACAGGTGCGCCCATCGTGCTCCAGGGACACCTGGACCGCGTCTCCTCCGCCCGCTTCAGCCCGGATGGACATCTGGTGGTGACGACATCAGGAGACGGGACCGCGCGGGTGTGGAGGGCGGACGGAACGGGCTTGCCCCTGGTGATCCAGGGCTGTGAGTCGGAGGTCGCATCCGCCGAGTTCAGTCCGGACGGGCACCAGCTCCTGACGGTGTGCGCCGATGGGCCGGCACAGCTCTGGCCCCTGGAGGTTTCGGATCTCCAGCGACGGCTTCGGGCCGTCAACAAGGACTGCCTTCCTCCGGACGTCCGTCGCAGCTACCTGGATGAAAGCGAGGAGCAGGCGCGGCGTGGCTATGCGGAATGTGCGCGGGAGCACAGACGGGATCCGCTCGTGAGGCCGCCACCGACGCTAAAGCTGCTGCCCTGAAAGCCTTGCAGCGGGATCTCCAAGCAGCACATAGCCGCGCAAGTCATTGCGTTGCATCCACTGATAGCCCAGTCGCTTCGGGTCGACCGGATCCGGAATGCCATACACCTGCGCGTCCTGCCGCGCCCGGTAGCCCGCCAACAATGCATCGTTGACGCCACGGTACGCGCTCATCAGCGCGTCCAGGGCGACGCCCGCGCGGCTGCCGTTGGACAGGATCTGGAGCGAGGAGAGGACACGCGAGGCACGGCTGCGCGTCATATCCTCCGTGTCCAGGAACCCCAGCGTCCACGCCAGGTCGCTGTGGCCGATGATGCCCAGCGGTCCGCGCGGATTCGCCAGCAGGGCCTGGGGCAGCGCCGCCACGAAGGGACGCTCCCCTGCCCTGGGCAGGCTGTGCAGCACGGAGTCAGGACGGCCCGCGAACCCGCCAGCCGCAGAGATCTGCGCGAGCCATGCATGGAACGCGCTGTCCGGTGGCGTCGCCGCGCCGAAGCACGCCACGCTGAACCACATGCCTCCAGGCAGAAAGGGCGTGTCCCGCAGCAGTGCTCCCGTGAGCGGCGGGCCTCCGCCCAGCGTCAGCGCGCCTTGCAGGGCCCGCTGCTCCTCGGGAGAAGCCCAGCCCTTCGAGGGCCGCCCCAGTCCATGCGCCACCGTGAGCATCACCGCCGAGCGCGCACCGGCCGCGGCCTCCAGGAGCGCGTCCGCGTCCGCGTAGTCATAGGGAACCTCCTGGACCTTCAACGCGGGCCGCTTCTGCTTCCACCGCGTCTCCATGACCTGCCGGCAGGGCTCCACCAGCAACTGGTGTCCGGAGGCCGTGGCCGTCGTCCCATCGCGCGCCGTGTACAGGAGCATGTCCGGGGCCTCCGGAGGCGCGCCCTGCTTCTCGGCGGCGACCACCTTCTCCGCGTAGGACGTGTAGCCCGCGAGGTCCGGCTCACCGTCGGGCAGCCCCACGTGAAGCCGTCCCACGAACGCGCCATGCGCGAGCACGTGCTGCAACTCGATGGACACGTCGGGCAGGTCCCCGAGCAGCAGCAGGTACCTGGGACGTTCCTCCTCGGGGACGTCCTCGGCCCGGTGCACCGACTCCTTCCAGCGCACCGCCGCGTTCGCGTCCATGCTGGGAGGAACGCGGTAGCGCATCACGGGCGCGCCCTGCTCCTGCTCGCGGTGCTGGAGGAGCGGCTCGATGGCGCGAAGCAGGGCATCGCCCTTCGTGCCCGGCGGCGCGATGACACCCCAGCGCTGCGAGGCCAGGTCATTCGGGCTCGCGTCGGGGCGCTCCAGCGTCAGGCCCTCGGCACGGCGAGGAAGCGGCGCGGGCCTGGGGGCATCCCGGGTGGAGTCCGCGGGAAGCCCTTCCTCCAGCACCGGCCGGCGGTCGTCAGCGCGCGCGAGCAGCAGCTGCAGCGCTTCATCCTTCTCGGGCTCGGGCATCCTTCGGCTCCTGGCAGGACCCACGTTCTATCGATTCCAGATTCCGGAGGCCGGTCCAGGAATTGGAAAACGGCTCCGTCCACGCCCGACCCCTCCCGTCCAATCCCTTGCAATGACTGGAAGGGCGCATGGCACCCCGCGTGGCACAACCGCTGCACTGTCGTTGTGCATGCACGGTAAAATCCTCCTCCTCGATTCGAAGCCCCCGGTTCGTGGTGCGACGGCACGTCACCTGACGGCCGCGGGCTTCACCGTCCACACCGCGCGCACGGATTCCCAGGCTCGCAGCCTGCTGGACGCGAACCTGTTCGACGCGGTCCTCATCGACCATCCCTTCGGCCGGCCCGGCATGGAGGAAGGTCTGCGGTTCGCTCGCGACCTGCGCCTGCAGGACTCGCACGTCCCCATCCTGCTGATGACGGCGCTGCCCCTGGACGAGGTCCGGCACTCGGCGTGGAGCAGTGGCATCACCAAGCTGCTGCCCAAGCCGCAGCTGATGCCGGTGCTCATCCTCCACCTGTCCGCGCTCATCCCCGCCGCGGCCAACGAGGACCAGCCCCAGCCCATCCCCATGCGCTGAAAAGCCGGGCTGCCGTCCTTGTCTGTTTCAGTCCGGATTCCGGAAAATGGATCCGCAACCTGGACAACCGCGCGCGGAGGACCTGCTTCCGCCGGGCCAAGTGGCTGTAAAGACTTCACCGCTTTATTCCCGGGGCCCCTGGCCCCTCCCTTGCTCATGCCTCCTTGTGTGTCCCGGAACCTGCTGATCGTCGATGATGAAACGGTCCTGTGCTGGGTCCTGGGCCGCTTCTTCACCAGCGCCGGCTACGAGGTCGACTCGGCCACGGACCTGGGCGAGGCCCTGGAGCGCGTGAGGCGCGGCCGGTACGACCTGGTCATCAGCGACCTGCGCCTGAGCGGAACGCAGTCCGAGGAAGGACTCATCATCGCGGAGCGGGTGCGCGAGTCCTCTCCGGCCACGCGCATGGTGCTGCTGACGGCATTCGCGACACCGGACCTGGGGACGCGTGCGCAAGCGCTGGGCGTGGACTTGGTGCTGAGCAAACCCCAGCCGCTGCCGGACCTGGCGGAGCACGTCTCGCAATTGCTGGAAGCTCCGCGCTAGGAGGGCGTGCGGTCTCCGGGTACGCAACGGAGATATGCGTGGCAGCATGCGTGGACTGACATGCCCCGCTACGCCCTCATCGCCGAACCGGATCGCCACCGCGCCGCGGGCCTGCTCGCGCTCGCGCAGCAAGAGGGGCTGGAGGGCGTGGTGGCGCGCGATGGCGCGGAGGCCCAGGAGCTGGTGCGTCTGCGTGGTTCTCCCACGCTGCTGGTGACGGACCTGGCGCTGCCCCGGGTGGACGGGTTCGCGCTGCTGGCGTGGCTGCGGGGCCGCTCGGATGCACGCCACACGGCGGTGATGGTGGTGACGGCGTTCGACGAGCTGCGCGTGCGGGCCTGGCAGCTCAAGGACGCGCTGGGCATCCACGCGCTGCTCAGCCGGCGCGCGGGACCGGACGCGATGCGCGACGGCGTGCGGCGCGCGCTCGCGGGCCAGCTCGCGGGCCACGGTCAGCTGGAGCTCAACGCGGACGAGGAGAAGCGGAGGCTCGCGCGCATCGACGAGCTGAAGCTGGTGGACCCGGGCCCGCCCGACCAGAAGCTTCAGGACCTGGTGGCGGAGGTGGCGCAGTCCTTCGGGGTGCCCGTCGCGCTGCTGACGTTGGTGCTGGGGAACAAGCAGTGGTTCAAGGCGCACGTGGGGCTTCCCGCGGCGCTCGCGAAGGACCGGGGCACGCCGCGCGACTGGGCCTTCTGCCACCACGTGGTGCAGGGCCGGGAGGCCCTGGTGGTGCCGGACGCCACGCGCCACCCGGTGTTCCGGGACAACCCGCTGGTGCGCGACGGCATCGTCGGCAGCTACGCGGGCGCGCCGCTCATCACCTCCACCGGGGAGGTGCTGGGCTCGCTGTGCGTCATCGACACGCGCCCGCTGATGCTGGGCCCGGAGGACCTGGCGGCGCTGCGCGAGCTTGCGGGCCGCGTGGCGGAGAACCTGGAGCACCCCACGGCGCGGGGCCTGCCACGCCCCATCACGCCGAGGCCCCAGGGCGCCCCGGAGCCGGTGCTCACCGAGGCGGTGGCGCTGGCGCTGGTGCGCGAGGCGGTGAGCGCCCTCGATGTGCCGGTGCTGGTGGTGGCGCCGGGCCGCAAGCCCTTCGCCTCCAACGCGGCGCTGGCGGAGTTCCTGGGGCTGCCGGAGGACCGACTGCCGGGCATGGCCTTCGATTCGCTGTGCCAGCACATCGCGAGCCTCACCGCGGACCCTGGCGGCACGCTGCGGCAGCTGGACCTGGCGGCGGAGAGCTCGCGCGGGCTGCACCTGACGCTGTCGCTGGAGCGGCCCCGGCCGCGCGAAGTGCGCTGGGTGGCGCGGCCCTTCCTGGTTCCCGGAGGCATCGCGCAGCTCCTGTCGCTGATGGACCTGGGCATCGGCGCGGACCTGAAGGGCAGGCGCGAGCAGCTCTTGCGCCAGGACGCGCTCACGGGGCTGGACACCCGGCGCGTGGGCGAGGAGCGGCTGGCCAGGGAGATTGGCCGCTGCCGCCGGGAAGGCCTGCCCACCAGCCTGCTCCTGGTGGACCTGGTGGAGCTGGGCGCCGTCAACCGCGCGCGCGGCTACGACGCGGGCGACGCGGCGCTGCGCGAGCTGGCCCGGCACGCGGAGAGCCTCTGCCCTCCCCCGGGCTTCATGGTGCGCTGGACGGGGGACACCTTCCTGCTCGTGCTGCCCGGAGCGGACGCTATCGCCGCGGAGGCCGCGCGCCAGCAGCTCCATGACGTGCCCGGCCAGCCCGCGTGTGTGTCCATCGCCGTGACGGTGCAGGGCGAGGAGGATCCGCACGGCACCCTGGACCGCGCGCGCGCCGCGCTGGTGCGGGCGAAGGCGGAGCGCAAGGCCGCCCCCCTGCACGGCTGAAAGCCAGGCTGATGGGTGGGATGGCCTCCGCCTGGAAGGCCGGAGGGCCTGGGAGGCGTCAATGCCGTGAAAACCCCGAGGGCCCTGGCTATCGAAGGGCTTTTCCGCCCCCCGTGGCGTGAGGGTCTCCCTGATGATCCCCTTCTCCGTCCTCGACCTGTCCCCCGTCATCTCCGGGGGCGACGCCGGCCTTGCCCTCCACAACAGCCTGGACCTGGCCCGCCACGCGGAGGCCCTGGGCTACAAGCGCTTCTGGCTGGCCGAGCACCACAACATGACGGGCATCGCCAGCGCGGCCACGTCGGTGGTCATCGGGTACGTGGCGGGGGGCACGAAGACGATTCGCGTGGGCGCGGGCGGCGTCATGCTGCCCAACCACGCGCCGCTCATCATCGCGGAGCAGTTCGGCACCCTGGAGACGCTCTATCCCGGCCGCATCGACCTGGGCCTGGGCCGCGCGCCGGGGACGGATCAGCGCACCTCCGCCGCCCTGCGCCGGGGCCTGGGCGGCGCGGACAGCTTCCCGCAGGACGTGGTGGAGCTGCAGAACTACTTCAAGGACCCCACGCCGGGGCAGGCCGTGCGCGCGGTGCCGGGCGCGGGCCTGCACGTGCCGCTGTGGCTGCTGGGCTCCAGCACCTTCAGCGCGCAGCTGGCCGCGGCCCTGGGGCTGCCCTTCGCGTTCGCGTCGCACTTCGCGCCCGCGCAGATGATGAGCGCGCTGCACCTGTACCGCACGCAGTTCCGCCCGTCGGACGTGCTCCAGAAGCCGTACGCGATGATTGGCGTCAACGTCTTCGCCGCGGACACGGACAAAGAGGGCCAGCGCCTCTTCACGTCGCTGCTCCAGGCCTTCGTCAACCTGCGCCGGGGCCGGCCGGGCCCGCTCCTGCCGCCGGTGGACAGCCTGGACGGTCAGCTCAACGAGATGGAGCTGGCGGAGATCGAACACATGCTGGCGTGCACCGTGGTGGGCTCGCCGGACAGCGTGCGCGAAGGCCTCCAGTCCCTGCTGGAGCAGACCGGGGCCGACGAGCTGATGGTGACCGCGCAGATCTTCGACCACGCGGCGCGGCTGCGCTCCTTCGAAATCGTCGCGCAGGTGCGCGAGCAGCTCACGGCCGCTGGCACGCGGCCCGCACCGTTCCCGCAAGCCGCGCGATGAGCTGGGCGTCGTGGCTGCCGAAGACGCGGCGCGATCCGCCCGGCAGCCCCAGCACCAGGTAGTGGGTGTCCTCCACCACGAGCAGCGCGGCCATGGACGCGAAGAGGCCCAGGGCGGTGACGGCGAGCCCCGCCTCGTACGCGCCCTTCAGCGCCGACACGCTGACGGACAGCCAGGACAAGAGCGGCAGCCCCAGCGCCCCGGCCAGCCCCACCGCGAGCAGGTAGGGCCACACCTTCGGGGTGCGGCGCGCGGTCTCCACCTGGAGCACGTCGCGCAGCGCCCAGCTCTGGCCGCCCACGACGAGCCGCTCGCCGGTGACGCGGACCTGGCCGGCCTGGAAGAGGGAGGTCGCCCCCACGTCCGGCACCGGAGCCAGCAGCGGCTCCGGCGGAGCCACCGGGCGGCGCTCCGCCTCACGCAGGGGGACAACGGGACGCAGCACGGTGACGACGGCCATCGGTTCACCCATGGGGGATCTCCAACAGAGGAAAGTGCGAGCGCAGGAGGGCGCGAAGCTCATCGAGCGGGCGGCCCAGCGCGAAACATGCCCGGGCCCCCTGACACAGGGCGCGGGACACCAGGCGCTCGTCCGCGAAGGGCAGCAGGACGACGACGGGCGCGGCGGCGGCGCAGTCCCGCGCGTGCGTCAGCACCGGGAGGATGGCCTCCCCGCGCTCCACGTGCGCCAGCACCAGGTCCGGCCGGGCCGCGTCCCCCGCGTCCAGGAACAGGGCGATGCCCAGGTCGCCCAGCACGTCCGCCAGCAGCGAGGCCAGGGACTCATCCGCACCGAGCAGCAAGGCCCGGGTTGTGCGCAGGGACACCACGGTCCCACGTCACAGCAAGCTACATGCCGGAACCACCGCCCCCCGGGGCCACCGGGTGATCACCCGAGGACCGTGGCAATCCGCCAGCCCCCCGTGGCGCATTGCCACGCCCTCGTCAGGGGCCAGGGTGGGATGCGCCTACCGCTCCCGCTCGCGACGATGGATGGTGGACACATCGATGCCCAGCAGCTCCGCGGCGCGGGTCTTGTTCCCGCCGCAGTGCTGGACCATCCAGTGGATGTACTCCCCCTCCAGCTTGCGCAGGGTCCACACGCCCTCCTGCGCCTGGGCCAGAGGGGTCGCCTCTTCCGCCGTCGGCATCGGCGCGTGGGGACGCAGGTCCTCCAGCGTCACCGTCTCCCGGGGGACGAGCACCACCAGCCGCTCCACCAGGTTCTCCAGCTCGCGCACGTTGCCCGGCCAGGACATGGCGCCCAGCGCGGCCACCACCTCCGGTGACAGCGACGTCACGCGGGAGCGCGGGTTGCGCGCCCGGGAGCGGGCGGTGAAGTGCTCCACCAGCTGCGGGATGTCCTCCCGGCGCTCCTTCAGCGAAGGCACCCGCAGCGTGACGACGTTGAGCCGGTAGAAGAGGTCCGCGCGGAAGCGCCCTTCCCTCACGCGCGCCTCCAGATCCTGGTGCGTGGCGGCCACCACGCGCACATCCACCGTGCGGCTGGCATCCGAGCCCACCGCGCGCACCTCGCCGTCCTCCAGCACGCGCAACAGCCGCGCCTGGAGCTCCGTGGGCATGTCGCCAATCTCGTCCAGGAACAGCGTGCCGCCGTGCGCCTCCACGAACAGTCCGCGCCGCACGGACGTGGCCCCGGTGAAGGCGCCCTTCACGTGGCCGAACAGCTCGCTCTCCAAGAGCGGCCCCGGCAGCGCGGTGCAGTTGACGGCGACAAAGGGGTTGGACGCGCGCGGGCCCTCGACGTGAAGGGCTCGGGCCACCAGCTCCTTGCCGCTGCCGCTCTCGCCCCGGAGCAGCACCGGGGCCGCCGCGTGCGCCACCCGGTCGATGAGCTCGTACAGCCCGCGCATGGGCGCGCTCCTGCCCACCAGCGCGCCCAGGCCGGAGCGCTCCTGCGACGCCTGCTTCAGCGCCCGGTGCTCCGCGCGCAGCCGGCGGTCCTCCAGCGCTCGGCCCAGGTACAGCCGCACCTCGTCCAGGCGGAAGGGCTTGGTGAAGTAGTGGTACGCGCCCCGGCGCATCGCCTCCACGGCGCTCTCCACGCCGCCGAAGGCCGTCATCAGCAGCACGGGCAGCTCCGGGTCCACCGCGCGGGCGGCGTCCAGCACGTCCAGCCCGTCCACCTTCTCCATGCGCAGGTCGGTCAGCACCGCGTCGTACACGCGCGAGCGGATGAGCGTCAGCGCCTCCTGCCCGCCCGTGGCCAGGTCCACCGTCCAGCCCGCGTCGGCCAGCGGCTCCTGGAGCATGCGCCCCATTTCCACGTGGTCGTCCACCACGAGGATGCGCGCGTCAGACGGCAAGTCGCTCGGCATTTCGTTCCTCTGGGACAGCGCGGGCCACCGGCCACAGCACGGTGACGCGGGTGCCCTGCCCCGGCGTGCTCTCCAGCTCCACCCGTCCGCCGTGGTTGCGCACGACGTGGGCCACCATCGTCAGCCCCAGCCCCGTGCCCTGACCGCGCTTCTTCGTCGTGAAGAACGGATCAAAGACCTGGTTGAGGCGCTCCTTGGGAATCCCGCACCCGTCGTCGCGCACGGTGAGCGCGACCAGGCCCCACGTGCCCTCCTCCGGGCCCGCGAGCGCGGAAGCGGTGACCTCCACCCTGCCGCCCTCGCTGCACGCATCGCACGCGTTGAGCGTGAGGTTGAGCAGCACCTGCTGGAGCTGATCCGCGTCCGCCGCCAGCGCGGGCACGGACTCCGGCACATCCACGCTCAAGCTCACCCGCCGCCGCTCCGCCTCCACCTGCAACAGCTCATGCACGCTCCGGACGAGCGGCCCCAGCGCCACCGGCCGCACCATCGCCGGTTGCAGGCGGGAGAAGTCCAGCAACTGGCGCAGCGTGCGGCTCACCCGGTCGATCTGCTCGACGATGACGCCCAACCCCGGACCTTGGGGATGCGAGGGGCCCAGCTTGCTCTGCACGTACTCCGCCCGGCCGCGCACCACGCCCAGCGGCGTGCCGATTTCATGCGCGATGCCCGCCGCCAGCACGCCCACCGTGGCCAGCTTCTCCGCGCGCAACAGCTGCGTCTCCAGCGCGCGAACGTCGCTCAGGTCCTCCACCACCAGGAGCGCGCGCGTCTCCTCCTTCGGGTCCTCCGCGGTCAGCGGCACCGCGTGCAGGTTGTACGTGCCCTCCTCGCCAAAGAGCGCCAGCGGTTCGCCCAGGAGACTCAACGGCCGGTCCTCCTGCCGCGCGGACACCACCAGCGCGGACAGCCGCTCCACCACCGGCGCAGGCGCCCCGGGGAACGCGGACGCCAGCGGCGCGCCCGTCACGTTGCCGGGCACGCGCGAGCGCAGGGCCTGGTTGACGGCGCTGATCCGCCCGTCCTCCGTCAGCGCGAGGACGCCCGTGGGCAGGTGGTCCAATATCTTCCGCGTCCGGTCATGGAGCGCGGCGAGCTGGGCCGCGTGCCGGCGGCTCTCCCTCAGCGCCACCGCGCGCCGCCGCGCCAGCACCACGTACACCGCGAAGGCCACCAGGAAGAACGCCACCAGCGCGCCAGCGCCCAACAGCCGCACCACCAGCGACTGCTCGTGCGAACGCAGCGCCGCGGTGGACACCAGCGTCGCCACCGCCCAGTGACTGCCGCCGCGCATGCGGATGGGCGTGTAGACGGCCACCACCTCCGAGCGCCCCAGCCCCAACCGCTCCGCCTCCTGTTCGGACAGGGGCAGCATGCCGCGCGCGCCGGCCTTCAGCCGGGACACCAGGAACGCGAAGCCCGGCACGCCCGAGTCCTTCTGGCTCGCGCGGCTGAACCACTCCGCCAGGACCGGGTCGCTGGCGGGCGTGGGCTGGCCGTGCGTGCCCACGAGCAGCATCCGCGCCTCCAGGTCCGACGTGACGATGCGCAGCGGCGCGAAGAACGACTCCGTGTCCACCAGCACCGCCACCGCGCCCTCGGGCTTGCCGTCCGTCGCGGGCAGCGCCGTGGCCAGGATGCGCAGCCAGCCGCCGTTGGCCGCGTCCAGGACGGGCGACGTGGTCAGGTCCCCCGGCGGACGCATCAGCGCGCGGCGCGCCGTGCCGGCCATCTCCGCCACCAGCCCCTCGCGCGACACCTGCGGGTCCGGCTTGCGGTCCAACAGCAGCAGCCGCTCCGCGCCGTCGCCGTCGTACGCCGCGATGGCCTTGTACTGGCCCACCGCCTCCAGCAGCGCGCGCAGCTCCCGCCGGTGCTCCGCCAGGCTCCCCGGCTGGGACATCAGCTCGCCGGCGAAGCGCAGGTTCTTGCCCACCTCCTCCAGCGAGTCCGTGACGCCGCCCACCGCCTCGTCCAGTTGCTTCTGCCGGTCCCCCGCGAACTGCTCCACCAGGGTCGTCCGGCTGCGCTTCACGAGCGTCCAGACCCCCACCCCCACGCTCGCCAGCGCGGCGCACAAGAGGAGGATGGGCAGGAGCGTGGACCGCATGGATGACCCGCAACCTAACCCGTTGGGTGGTCCCAAGTCCTTGTTTCCAAAAGCTTTTATCCCACCTGCCCGCCGGTACTTGCCCGTTGACGAACCGCGTCGCTGAGTGCTACCTACCGGTCGGTAGGTCAAGTGACCTACCGGTCGGTAGGTGGTTTCAGCCCGGCAGGAGCAGGCAGGCCGGCGAGGGAAGGCACGCATGACACCCACGGGGCGCAAACCGGACGAGGGCGAGCGGTACAGGGCCATCCTGGAGACGGCGGCGCGGCTCATCTGCGAGCGCGGCTACGAGGGCACGTCGATGCAGGAGATCGCCGCCGCGTGCCGGATGACCAAGGCGGGGCTCTACCACCACATCCAGAACAAGGAGCAGCTGCTCTTCGCCATCATGAACTACGGCATGGACGTGTTCGAGGAGCAGGTCCTCGCGCCCGTTCAGGACGTGGCGGATCCGGTGGAGCGGCTGCGCCAGTGCATGCGGCAGAACATCCACCTGGTGACGAGCGGCCGCAGCAAGGAGGTCATCATCATCCTCCACGAGCACGCCACGCTCACCGGTGAAGCGCGCGAGTACATCGACCGGCGCAAGAAGCGCTACGTGCGCTTCCTGGAGGACGCGTTCGCGGAGGCCAACCGCCTGGGCCGCCTGCGCGGCGTGGTGGACCCCACCGTCGCGGCCTTCTCGTTCCTGGGGATGATTCTGTGGGTCTACAAGTGGTTCAAGCCGGACGGCCGCCTCACCGAGGAGCAGATCGCCGACGGCATGGTGGAGCTGCTCTTTCCCTCCGCCGCTTCGGCCGTGAGCGCCCCGGCCCCTTCGACTGAAGACGCGCCCGCGCTGCGCATGGTGCCGCGCGCCGCTTCCGGTTCCAGCTCCGGTTCTGGAGGGGAGCCCCAGTGAACCGCGCCCGTTGGAGTTCCCTGTCGGAGGCGGTGGCCTCCATCCCGGACGGCGCGTCGCTCGCGGCCGGCGGGTTCATGCTGGGCCGCGCGCCCATGGCGCTGGTGCTGGAGCTGGTGGCGCAGGAGAAGCGCCGCCTGCAGCTCATCTCCCTGCCCAACCCGCTGCCGGCGGAGTTCCTGGTCGCGGGCGGGTGCCTCCAGCGCGTGGAGCTGCCCTTCGGCGCGCTGGTGCTGGAGAACCGCGTGCGTCCCCTGCCCTGCCTCAAGCGGGCCATCGAGGCGGGCGAGATTGAGTGGCGCGAGCACGACGGCTACCGCGTGGTGCAGCGGCTGCGCGCGGCGTCCATGGGGCTGCCCTTCATCCCCGCGCCGGACGCGGACGTGTCGGAGCTGGCGGAGGTGGACGCGCCGCGCACGGTGGAGGACCCGTTCACGGGCCGCCGCGTGCCGGTGGAGCCGGCGTACTACCCGGACGTGGCGCTCATCCACGCCCGGGCGGCGGACGACAAGGGCAACCTGCTGATTGAGGACCCCACCACGGACCTGCTCGTCGCGGGCGCGGCGAAGCGGATCATCGCCACGGTGGAGGAGCGCGTGACGAAGCTGTCGCGCGTCACCATCCCCGCCTTCCAGGTGGAGCGCGTGGTGCTCGCCCCCGGCGGTGCGCTGCCCACGGGCTGCCTGGGCCAGTACCCGCATGACGACGCGATGCTCGCGGCCTACCTGGCCGCGGCGGATGCGGGCGACGCGAAGGGCTTCCTCATGTCGCTGCGCGCGACGCGGAGCGCGGCATGACGACGACGACGGTGGACGCGACGCCCGCGGAGACAGTGGTGTCGCTCCTGGCGCGGGAGATTGAAGACGGCTCGGTGGTGGCCACGGGCGTGGCGTCGCCGCTGGTCATCCTGGCCATCGCGGTGGCCCGGGCCACGCATGCGCCGGGGCTGACGTACCTCGCGTGCGTGGGCTCGTTGGATCCGGCGCTGCCGGAGCTGTTCCCCTCGTCCGAGGACCTGCGGTACCTGGACGGCCGGTCCGCGGAGGTGAGCATCGCGGACCTGTTCGACCATGCCCGGCGCGGCCGGGTGGACACGGTCTTCTTCGGCGCGGCGGAGGTGGACACGGCGGGCCGCACCAACATGACGGCGTCCGGCAGCCTGGACAAGCCGCGCACCAAGTTCCCCGGCGTGGCGGGCGCGGCCACGCTGCGCCAGTGGGTGAAGAACCCGGTGCTGCTGGTGCCCCGGCAGTCGCGCCGCAACCTCGTCCCCCAGGTCCAGGTGGCCACGACGCGCGACCCCAGCCGTCCGGTGCGGCTCATCTCCGACCTGGGCACGTATGAGCTGGGCGGACCCCACGGGGCGCGGCTCCTGGCGCGTCACCCCTGGGCCACGGTGGACGGCATCACCGAGCGGACCGGCTTCGAGTTCGCGGTGCCGGACGCCCTGCCCGTCACCTCCCTTCCGGACGCGCGCACGGTGTCGGCCATCCGCGCGCTGGACCCCCGCAACCTGCGCGACGCGCTCGTCGGCGGCTGAAGCACATCTCCCCAAACCTTCAAGCAGCACGGAAAAGAGGCACCGCATGGAAGCCGTCGTTCTTCGCCAGTTCGGGAGTGCAGAGAACCTGCGTCTGGAGACCGTGCCGGTTCCCCGGCCGGGCAAGGGCGAGGTGCTCCTGAAGGTCCACGCGTGCGGCGTCTGCTACCACGACGTCATCAACCGCCGCGGCAACCTGCCCCGCACGCACGTGCCCGCCATCCTGGGGCACGAGGCCGCGGGCGAGGTGGTGGAGGTGGGCCCGGACACGGTGGGCTGGAAGGTGGGCGACCGCGCGGCGACGCTGCAGCGCATGTCCTGCGGCGAGTGCGCGCTGTGCCTCTCCGGCCGCAACAGCCTGTGCAAGACGGACAACCGCTTCTTCGGCGAGGAGCTCCAGGGCGGCTACGCGCAGTTCATGGTGGCCCCGGTGCGAGGCCTGGGCCGCGTGCCGTCCGACCTGCCCTGGGCGGTGGCCGCCACGGTGTGCTGCACGCTGGGCACCGCCGTGCACACGCTGCGCACTCGGGCGAAGGTAAAGGCCGGTGAGACGGTGCTGATTACGGGCGCCAGCGGCGGCGTGGGCCTGGCGGCCGTGCAGCTGGCCAAGGTGGACGGGGCGCGCGTCATCGCCATCACGTCCGGCGAGGCGAAGGTCGCGGCCCTCAAGGAGGCCGGCGCGGACGAGGTGATCGTCTCGCGCGGCCTGGACTTCGGGTCGGAGGCGCGCAAGCGCACGCAGGGCCAGGGTGTGGACGTGGCGGTGGAGATCGTCGGCAGCGCCACCTTCGACCAGACGCTCAAGGCCATGGCGCCCGGCGGACGCGTGGTGGTGGTGGGCAACCTGGAGTCGGGGGTGGTGAACCTCAACCCGGGCCTGGTCATCGTGAAGGAGCTGGAGATCCTGGGCGCGTACGCGACGACGCGCGAGGAGCTGGACGAGTCGCTGAGGCTGACGGCCAAGGGCCTCATCCGCCCCTTCGTGTCGGAAGAGGTGGCGCTGGCGGACGCGGGCCGCGCGCACTTCCGCCTGGAGAACCGGGAAGTGGCGGGCCGGCTGGTGCTGGTGCCCCCCGCGGCCTGAGGCCGTCTGGATTCGTGACCTTTTGATTTTGAGGAGCTCCCCATGAAGAAGCGGGTTGGAATCGAAGCGCTGGCGGTGGCGGTCCCCCGGCGGTACGTGGACATTGAGGACCTGGCGCGGGCGCGCGGCGTGGACCCGGCGAAGTTCACCGCGGGCCTGGGCGCGAAGGAGATGGCGGTCAACGACCCGGGCGAGGACTCGGTGTCGCTGGCGGCCACGGCGGCCGCGCGCCTCATCCAGCAGCAGGGCGTGGACACGTCCAAGCTGGGCATGCTGGTGGTGGGCACGGAGACGGGCGTGGACCACTCCAAGCCCATCGCGTCGCACGTGCACGGCCTCTTGAAGCTGCCGCGCGGCATGCGCACGTTCGACTCGCAGCACGCGTGCTACGGCGGCACGGCGGGCCTGATGGCGGCGGTGGAGTGGATTGCGTCCGGCGCCGCGGCGGGCCGCTCCGCGCTGGTGGTGTGCACGGACATCGCGCGCTACGGCCTGAAGACGGCGGGCGAGCCCACGCAGGGCGGCGGCGCGGTGGCGCTGCTGGTGTCGGAGACGCCGGACCTGCTGGCGGTGGACGTGGGGCTCAACGGCGTGAGCACCGCGGACGTGTACGACTTCTGGCGCCCGGTGGGCCGGCGCGAGGCGCTGGTGGACGGGCACTACTCCATCACCTGCTACCTGGACGCCATGGCGGGCGCGTACCGGGGCTGGCGCGAGCGCGCCATGGAGCAGGGGCTGGTGCGCTGGGATTCGAAGCTGCCCAGCGAGCAGCTCTCGCGCATCCTCTACCACGTGCCCTTCTGCAAGATGGCGCGCAAGGCGCACGCGCAGGTGCGGCTGTGCGACCTGGAGGATTCGGGCAGCGGGCCGGCCACGCCCGAGGCGCGCGACGAGGCCGCGAAGTCGCAGGCCAGCTACGACGCGCAGGTGGCGAAGTCGCTGGGGCTGAACGCGCGGGTGGGCAACGTCTACACGGCGTCGCTGTACCTGGCGCTCGCGGGCCAGCTGCACGTGGAGGGCGCGGCGCTGGCGGGCCAGCGCATTGGCCTGCTGTCCTACGGCAGCGGCTCCTGCGCGGAGTTCTACTCCGGGGTCGTGGGTGAGAAGGCCGCGGAGCGCATGGCCCGGGCGGACCTGGACACGGTGCTGGCGAAGCGCGAGCGCGTGTCGATTGAGGAGTACGAGCGGCTGATGAACCTGCCCTACGACGCGCCGGAGGCGATTGCGCCGGAGCCGGGCACGTTCCGGCTGGCGGAGATCCACGAGTTCCGCCGCAAGTACGCGGGCGCGTAGGCCTCGGCGGCTCAGGTGAAGCACCTACGGGCGGTGCGCGCTTTGCGGCGTGCATCGCCCGTTCGCGTTTCGCGCGGCGCGACTGGTAGCGTCGAGGGCTTCGAGCCCTGCTTCCGGGAGTCACGCATGAATGAACACCGGCTGCGTCGATTGTTCTCACGGGCCCTGACGGCCTCACTGGCCACCCCGCTGCTGCTCTCGGGATGTCAGAGCGAACCCGGAGTCCAGCCTCTCGCGCCTGCGTCCACGCCCAGGTCCGCGACCACTTCCAGGCCCGCGCCCGCGCTCGATGCTGGGCAGGCCGTGAAGGTCCCAGCCCCAGTGGCGCTTGACTGCTGGGAGGGAATTCCCCTGCCCTACTATCTGACGATCTCCCCCACGCCGGATTTCATCGAGCTGAGAGAGATTCATTTCATATGGACTGGCGCGGAAGACCCCCAGGTGGGGAGGAGCCTGGCCACCATCGGGAATGCCTGTCAAAGCGCGGCGAACAACAGCGTCTGTCTAGACGCGCTGAAGCACCTGGGCTCCAGCAGCGGTTTCCATACGCAGTGCGGCCAGCTGAACTGCCGCGGCTATTATCTCGCGGTCACGCGCGGTGATGAGGTGGCCGCAGTCAACTCGTTGCAATCCCTCCGGTCGCTGCTGGGTACCATCGACACCGAGCAGGAGGCGAGGCTCATGGCCTTCGCCGCTGGCTACCGCACGTGCCCCCGAGAGTCCCAACCGGAAGCCCCTGGAGTAACGGCCAGGCCCAAGGGCGGCTTTGACGTCATCGGATACACGGGCGGTATCTGCGACAGAGAAGGCCTCCTGCGGCACACGGTGAGGGTGGCGGCCTCCGGTAACGTGGCCGAAGTGAATCGCGAGGTTGCGCAGAAGGCACGCAGCGATTGTCCCGTCGTTGGGAGACGGCCCATCGGCCTCAATGAGCTGGAGACCAGCTCCGGCGATGACGCAAGAGGCCGCTACTTCGCGGACGTCGCCCGGCTGGAGGCCGCGTCCGTCCACGCGTTCCTGCGCCTGCGCGAGGAGCTGGCCCTGCACGGCGCGGACGTGGCCTTGCAGGACGCGGCGCTCGCCAGCGCGGTGGATGAGGTGCGGCACGCCGACGTCACCGGCCGGTTGGCCCGCCGCTTTGGCGCTGCCCCTCCTCCGCCCTCCGTCGCTGACGTACCGCTGCGTCCGCTGCTGGACGAGGTGCTGCTCGACAACGCCGTGGAGGGCTGCGTGCGGGAGACCTATGGCGCGCTGGTGGCCCACCATCAGGCGCTGCACGCGGAGGATGCGGAGATCCGCGAGGTCATGACGCGCATCGCGGAGGACGAGACGCGCCACGCGGGCCTGTCCTGGGACATCGACGCATGGGCCACGCCCAGGCTGTCCGAGGAGGAACGCGCCGCCCTTCGGGAGGCCCGGCGCCAGGCGCTGGCCGTGCTGCGCGCGGAGATGGCCGTGCCGCTGGATGCGCGCCTCTGCGCGGAGGCCGGCCTGCCTTCACCGTCGGTGGCACTGGCGCTGTTGGACTCGCTGGAGCAGCAGGAACTCTGGGCCTGAGCCGGTCCATGTCCCAGGCCGCCGGGGGCGCGTGTCCAAGGGGAGCGGGCCCGGTGCCCGCGCCTTGCCCTTGAGGGGACCATGAACGTGGATCGGCTGCGGTTTCTCTTCTCCCGTGCCCTGCGGGTCTCCCTGGCCACGCCCCTGCTGCTCACGGGATGCCAGGGTGAACCCACCGTGGAGCCTGCGCCGAAGCCAGAGCCCACGAAGCCAGGGCCCATCGACCTGAGCCAGCACTCGGACGTCGAGTGCGTGAACTCCCTCCCCGCCCTCACCGGGCTGGCCATCGATCCTCCGCCGGATGCACTCCAACTCCGCGTCGTCAACCACCGGACCCGCCCCCATGACGTCCGGCTCGTGACGTCGGAGGGCCAGCCTTGCGCGACGGCGTCGGATCCCCAGGCGTGCCTGGACCGCATCGAAGCGCTGGAGGTGACTCGCGGCTTCCCGCGCCTCTGTGGCTACAGCATGGAGTGCGTCGAGGGCTTCTTCGTCACGACCCTCGGCGACGAGGTGACGGCGTACACGACCGCGGACGCCGTCAGGGCCTTGCTGGGCCGTATCGACACTCCGCAGGAAGCCGCGCTCCTGGCCTATGCCTCGGGCTACGCCCTGTGCGGCCATCCGGCCTACGAGCGCGGGAAGGTGCGGGCCCTTCCGGACGGGACCTTCAGCGTCGTCAGCATCCAGGACTACGACTGTGAAACGAACGTGTACGAGACCCGGCACGACCTGAAGGTCACGCCGCCCGGTGTCGTGACGGAGGAAGGCACGTTCCCCCTCAAGGAGGGCACCCCCGACTGTGTCGTCGGCCGCAGGCCCGTGGGGCTCCAGCGCGGCCAGGCTGGAGGCTGCGAGGACTCCAGGGGCGGCTACTTCGCGAACGCCGCCCGGCTGGAGGCCGCCGCCATCCACGCCTTCCTGCGCCTGCGCGAGGAACTGGCCCTGCACGGTGCGGGGCAGGCGTTGCAGGACGCGGCGCTCGCCAGCGCGGAGGATGAGGTCCGCCACACCGAAGTCACCCTGCGGCTGGCCCAACGTTTCGGCGCCACGCCCGTACCGCCCGCCGTCACCGCCCTCCCGCTGCGGCCGTTGAGCGAAGTGCTGCTCGACAACACCGTGGAGGGCTGCGTGCGCGAGACCTACGGCGCGCTGGTGGCGCACCATCAGGCGCTGTACGCGCGCGACCCGGAGATCCGCGAAGCCATGGCGCGCATCGCGGAGGACGAGACCCGGCACGCGGGCCTGTCCTGGGACATCGACGCATGGGCCGCGCCCGGCCTGTCCACCAAGGCGCGGGCCGCCCTCCACGAGGCCCGGCGGCACGCCATCGCGGTGCTGCGCGCGGAGGTGGCCGTGCCGCTCGCCCCCGATCTCACCGCCGGCGCCGGGCTGCCATCGCCCGAAGTCGCGGCGGCACTGCTCGACTCGCTGGAGCAGTCGCTCTGGGCCTGAGGCGCTACAGCACCTCCGCGCGCAGGCCGGGGAACACCTTCCCCACCTTGCCGAGCAGGTAGTCCCCATAGGTGCCCTGGAAGCGGTGCACGCTCTGGCGGTCCCACCGCTCCGCGTGGTCGTCCGCCCCCGCGTCCTTCAGGGCGGGCGAGTCAATGGCGCGCACCTCCGCCGTCCAGTCCGGATCGAAGAAGAACGGCAGTGACAGCCGGTCGCGGCCCGCGAGGTTGAGCACCCGGTGCGGCGTGGAGCGGTACACGCCGCGCGTCATCCGGTCGAGCATGTCGCCGATGTTGCACACGAACGCGTTCTCCACCGGAGGAGCGTCCACCCAGCGCGTCTGCCCATCCTGGCGGGTCTTCACCTGGAGCCCGCCCGCGTCGTCCTGCTTGAGGATGGTGAGCACGCCGTAGTCGGTGTGCTCGCCCACGCCCCACACCGGCAAGCCCTGCGCGTCCACCTCCGGGCCGGGCGGGTAGTTGAAGATGCGGAACAGCACCGTCGGATCCGCCATGTACCGGGTGGCGAAGAAGTCCGCCTCCAGGTCCAGGCTGAGCGCGATGCCGGACATCAACGCGTGTCCCAGCGACGTCAGCGCCGCCATGTACGCCAGCACCGCGCCGCCCAGCCCCGCTGGCTCGAGGGGGGAACAGGTTCGGTCCATGCAGCGGAGTGCCGGCGCGAACACGAGGGTCGTCCGGCGGCAGCTCCGTGCCGAAGTACAGCCCCTCCTTGCGGTCCGGCCGGCCCGACGTGAGTTCCCCGCCCACGGGGAAGAAGCCCCGCCACGCCCTGCCCCCGAGCGCCATGCGCACCCGCTGCTTCTCCTCCTCCGGCCGCGCGAAGAAGTCCCGAGCCAGCGCCTCCAACCGGGTCTGAAGGCCCACGTCGACGCCATGGCCCACGACGTAGAAGAAGCCGGTGTTCCTACAGGCCGCGCCCATGCGAGCGGCGACCTCCCTTCGGGCCAGGGGGCTCGACGTGGGGTCGACGAGGGCTCGGACGTCGATGAGGGGCACGGTATCCATGGCGCGAACTCTAGCCAGAAGTGCGTTGCCCCATCCTGCGCGGAAGCAATGCTCCGGCGATTGCGTCCGCGGTCAGTCGGAGCAGGCGCGCCCACCACCGCCCCAGGGAGCCCAGGGTCCCGTGAACCAGTCCACCCGCCTTGCACTTCGCGCCGATAGAGCCGGAGGGAGGCAACGAAGCGCCCCCATTCGCCCGACAGTCAGACAGGTTGAGCGAAGCATCATCCGCCATGTCCCTCCCGGCGCTCCTTCCATCGTGTCCACAGGACGCGTTCCCTGGGACGGGTGAAGACAGCAGCGTCTCGTTGTCGGACTCAATGGGGCAGGCCTGGGCATGGAGACGGGGTGCAACGCCAAGCGCCTCGGTGTCCTCGACGGCTGGCTCAAGGCCGCCGAGGCTCCGTTCGTCCGTCGTGCCAGCCCCTGTCTCCAGCGCATCATCCATGAGGGAGTCCGGCACGGGGGCGCCGAGAGGGTTCTCATGGACAGTTGGAGTCTCGGGGGAAGCCTGCGCCTTGGGAGCAGGGGCGAAGGCATTCAGCACGAGCTCATCGCAAGCCTTCAGCAGCGCCGGCAGTTCCTGCTGAAGCGCCCGCACGTTACGCTCGGAAAGGGCCTGTCTCGCGCAGGTGGCCCACTGGCGCAGCGCCTCTCCGCCCAGGAGCGGCAGCAGCTGGGCGGCGCCTTCCAGGAATGCCCGCTGCAGGGACTGAACGAGGAGCACGTGCCCGGGCCGGCCCGCCACCCGGGCCGCCTGCCGTAGCAACTCGAATTCCACCTGCGCGCAGGTGGCCCCCGGCTCCCAGCGCGCCGCGTCCCAAAGCCCGAAGCACGTACTCCCCAGCCGGTCCAGGTCGAGGTCCGAGGCCCTAGCGCAGCAGTCGACCAGCAGCTCCACCAGCACCTGCCGCTTGAGGCTGAAGTAGCCCTCCAGGAGCCACCGGGCGTCCGGGTTGCGCGCGTCATGCAGCGCCAGGCCCAGGTTCTCCAGCGTCAGCGACTCATCCAGCGCCACCGCGCGAGTCCTGCGTCCGGGGTGCTGCACCACCAGGCCCCGTGCGGCTAACCGACGCAGCGCCTCGCGGATGGTGCCCCGGCTCACCCCATAGCGCTGCGCCAGCTTCGCTTCGGGGCCGAATTGCCCGCTCGGGTGCAGCCGTCCCAGCGCGATGTCGCGCTCGATTTGTGCCTCCACATAGGCCACGAGTCCTCCCCGTCCCATCCCCATTCCCCCTTCTCGTCCCAGCATCGCCATCCAACCACAGGGGTCTGACATGGACGTTGAGGGCCCACCCTCGGCGTCACTTGCCGGGCGAGCGCGCCCCCTGGGACCGGGCGGCGAAAAACCTGTCCGACTGTCGGACAGGTTTTGAGGCAACCGGCCCGGGCGGGCGCCTCCATCCGTGCACCATGTTGGCTGGCGTTTGAGCGCGCATGACGTTGTGCCCCTGTCGGTCTGGCGCAGCCTCGGGCCCCATGCGGCGGAAACTTGTCCGACAGTCGGACAGGTTTTGAGGCAATCGGGCCTGGGCGGGCGCCCTTGCGCTCACCTTGGTGTCCGCGCGCGCGCGACGTCTCGGCCCACTGCTGCGCTCCTCAAGGCGCGCCCTCGGCTTCAGGCGGAACGCCCCTGTCCAACTGTCGGACAGGTTTGGTGCTGCGCATTCGGCGAGTGCCTCTGGCCGTGGCCCCGCCTGGGTGTTCGCGCGAGAAGTCCGTCGTGGCCCACTGCTGCGCTCCGCGACGTCACTTGTTGTGGTGGACCCCTTCGGGTCGCGGCATGGGGCGATGCTCTACTGGCGCTCCCGTCAATGCTCCGGTGTTGGGAAGGCGGCAGGGCCAGGCACCTACGCCTGTCCGCATGAAGGCCACTTCCCGCTACCCTCGCGGTCCATGACCTCCGCTCGCGTCCCTGGCTCCCCGTTGAGGGTGGGCCTCCTTGGCTATGGCCTGTCCGGCTCGCGCTTCCATGGGCCCCTCATCGCCGCGGAACCCGCTTTCACCCTGGCTGCCGTGGCGTCGAGCCGCACGGAGGCCGTGACCCGCGACTGGCCAGGCGTTCGCACCGGCACTGTGGAGTCGCTGCTGGCGGATCCGGACCTGGACGTCATCGTCGTGTGCACGCCCAATGACTCGCATGCCTCGCTCGGGGGACAGGCGCTTCGCGCGGGCAAGCATGTGGTGGTGGAGAAGCCCTTCGCGCTGGACGCGGACGAGGCGATGCGGCTGGACGCGCTCGCGAAGGAGCGCGGGCTCTGCCTCACCGTGTTCCACAACCGGCGCTGGGACGGCGACTTCCTCACCGTGCGCCAGTTGCTGGAGCAGCGACGGCTGGGGACGCTCTACAGCCTGGAGAGCCACTTCGACCGCTTCCGGCCCCAGGTGAAGGATCGCTGGAAGGAGCAGGACGTGCCCGGCGGCGGGACGCTCTGGGACCTTGGCTCGCACCTCATTGATCAGGCCGTGCAGCTCTTCGGCCTGCCCGAGTCGGTGACCGCGGACCTGGGCCGGCAACGCCCGGGCGCGCAGGGCACGGACTGGTTCCACCTGGTGCTGCGCTACGGAGCACTGCGTGTGGTGCTGCACTCCGGATCCGTGGTGCACGCGCCGTGGCCCCGCTTCGTTTTGCAGGGCGACCGGGATGCGTACGTGAAGCATGCGCTGGATCCGCAGGAGGGACAGCTCGAAGCGGGCCTGCGTCCCGGCCATCCGGACTTCGGCCTTGAGCCCGCGGAGCGCCACGGCCGGTTGCTGGCCTCGGGGGAAACCATCGCCACCGTGCCCGGCGACTACGGCCAGTTCTACCGGCAGCTCGGCGCCGCCATCCTCCACGGCGCTCCCGTGCCCGTGACGGCGCTGAGCGCGAGCGAGACGGTGCGCGTCATCCAGGCCGCACTCCAGAGCGACCTGGAGGGCCGCCGCATTCCGCTGACTCCTCGCGACTGAAATCTCAGAGCGTCTTCTCCAACACCAGGAACGTGGGCGACGCGTAGCCCGCGTGCGTTCCATGGGAATGGAAGACGTAGCCCTGGCGCGCGTACCACGCATGGTGCGACGTGAGCGCGAGCCGCACTGACAGCCGCACGCGCGTCTGGCCCAGCTCGCGCGCTCGGGACTCCACGGCCTCCATGAGGCGCAGCGACACGCCCTGGCCCCGGTGCGAGGGCACTACCGCGAGCCGGTCCAGATACAGGTGGTCCCCCTTCGGATGGAAGAACACGCAGCCGAAGAGGATGCCGTCCGCTTCCGCGACGAAGGCGCCGCCGTCCGAAAGCTCGCGCCGCACCACGGCCTCCGTCTTGTCGTGCGCGCTGGAGGGCGGATCCAGGCGGCCGCGGTATTCCTCGAAGGCGTCGCGCAGCACTTGGGTGATCCGCTCGGCGTCGGTGGGCACGGCTTCGCGGATCCGGAAGGGCTCGGGCATTCCCGAAGTCTAGTGGAAACGTCAGGCGCAGGCGTTCCACCACCACGGTGAAACACCGCTGAAACATGTCACCAGAGACCGGGCGTGGAGTGGAATTCCCGCTCGGGCCTCACCGCCCGCACGGCCGCGCACCCGAGCGGGCTGACAGCCAGGCCCTCTCGCGCAAATCGCTGCGGCCATGTCGGAGTGCCTGTCTACTATCCCGCGCGCTCGCGAGTCCGGGAACCCGTCACATCTCCTCCCCGAGCGTTCGCAAGACCCCCTCCCAAGGAGTCTCTGGCCCATGGCTTCCACCCCTGAGCAGAAGCGCGCGCGGCTTGCGGAACTGCTGCGCGAGAAGCGCCGCCCCACGTCGCGGGTCCCTGCGTCGTTCGGACAGGAGCGCATGTGGTTCCAGGAGCGGCTGGCGCCCGGGCAGGCCGGATTGAACCTGCTCTTTTCCGTGCGGCTGGAGGGACTGCTCGATGTGCCCTCGCTGGAGGGGAGCCTGAACGAAGTGGTGCGCCGCCACGCGGTGCTGCGCACCACCTTCGTGGAACAGGACGGACGGCCATGGCAGCGCATCACGCCCGAGTTGGACGTGCCCCTGCCCGTGGTGCCGGTGGCGGATGCCGCGGAGGCCTGGCGCAGGCTGCACGAGGAGGCGCGCGCGCCGTTCGACCTGGCGCAGGGGCCACTGCTGCGCGCCGTGCTCTTCGCCGTCTCCCCCACCGAGCACCTGTTGCTGCTCGCGCTGCATCACACCGTGTCCGACGGCTGGTCCATGGGCCTGCTGGTGCACGAACTGGGCGTCCTCTACGAGGCCCTGGCTTCAGGCGGGACGCCGGTGCTGCCCGCGCTGGCGTTGCAGTACGCGGACTTCTCCGTGTGGCAGCGGGAGTCGTTGAAGGGGGAGTCGCTGGAAGCGTCGCTCGACATGTGGCGCTCGCGGCTGGATGCGCGGGCGGTCCTGTCGCTGCCCACGGATCGGCCCCGCTCCGGACAGCCGGACAGCCGGGGTGCGACCGTGTCCTCGATGCTGCCCGCCGCGTGGGTCCAGCGGCTCGCGGCCCTGGCGGCGCAGGAGGGCACGACCCTCTTCACCGTGTTGCTCACGGGCTTCAAGGTGTTGCTCCTGCGCTACTCCGGGCAGGACGACCTCACGGTCGGAACCCCCATCGCCGGACGCTCGCGCGCGGAGCTGGAGCCGCTGGTCGGGTTGTTCGTCAACACGCTCGCGCTGCGCACGTCACTTGTGGGGGATCCATCGTTCCGCTCGCTCATGGGCCGCGTGCAGGCGACGTCGGTGGAGGCCTTCGCGCACCAGGACGTGCCCTTCGAGAAGCTGGTGGAGGTGCTCCAGCCTCCGCGCCACCTGGACGTGCCTCCGTTCTTCCAGGTGATGTTCGTCCTGCAGAACACGCCCCTTCCCGCCGTGCACCTGCCCGGGCTGTCGCTGGACGCGCAGCTGGTGGACAGCGGCTTCTCGCAGTTCGACCTCACCCTCTTCGCCTTCGAACAGGCGGACGGCCTGCGCCTCACCGCCGAGTACCGCACTGCCCTCTTCGATGAGGCCACGATGGTGCGGCTGATGGGGCACCTGCGCGTCCTGCTGGAGGACGCGGTCTCCCGGCCGGATGCGCGCCTGTCCGAGCTGTCCCTCCTGGATGCGGCTGAACGGCAGCGCGTGCTTCATGCGTGGCGCGGGCCCCGGGAGGCGTTTCCTCGCGGGGTGCTGCTGCATCAGCTGGTGGAGGCGCAGGTGGCTCGCACGCCGGACGCGGTGGCCGTCACGTTCGGCGAGACGGCGCTCAACTATGCGCAGCTGGATGCCAGGGCCAACCAGCTCGCGTGGCACCTGCGGTCCATGGGCGTGGGGCCGGAGGTACGCGTCGGGTTGATGCTGGAGCGCTCGCTGGAGCTGTTGGTGGCGCTGCTCGCGACGTTGAAGGCGGGAGGGGCGTACGTTCCGCTGGATCCATCCCTGCCCTCGCAGCGGCTCGCGTGGATGTCCGAGGATGCCCGGCCCGCGGTGGTGCTCATCCAGGAGCGGCTGGTGGCGCGGCTGCCGGCCGGGGACGCCGTGCCGGTGCTCCGCCTGGATTCCCAGTGGGCGGAGGTGGCCCGGCGGCCGTCCGGGACGCCGCCTCCGGTGGCCTCCGAGGACGCGCTGGCGTACGTCATCTTCACCTCTGGCAGCACGGGCCGGCCGAAGGGCGCGATGAACGCGCACGCGGGCATCGTCAACCGGCTCCTGTGGATGCAGGGGGCGCTGCCGCTGTCACCGGGCGATGCGGTGTTGCAGAAGACGCCGTTCAGCTTCGACGTGTCCGTGTGGGAGTTCTTCTGGCCGCTGATGGCGGGCGCGCGGCTGGTGGTGGCTCGGCCCGGAGGACACCAGGAGCCGGACTATCTGGCGGACCTCATCGCTCGGGAGCGCATCACCGTCACGCACTTCGTGCCGTCCATGCTCCAGGCGTTCCTGGAAGCGCCCGGCCTGGAGCAGTGCGCGTCGCTGCGCCAGGTGGTGTGCAGCGGTGAAGCGCTGCCGCTGGAGCTGGCCGAACGTTGCCTGAGACGGCTGCCTCGCGCCCGGCTGCACAACCTCTATGGCCCCACCGAGGCCGCGGTGGAGGTCACCGCGTACGAGTGCGTGCGGGGCGCGCTGGGGCGCTCCGTGCCCATCGGGTATCCGGTGGCGAATACGGCGATCCGGCTGCTGGATGCGTCGCTGCGGCCGGTGCCCCAGGGTGTTCCCGGGGAGTTGTTCATCGGCGGCGTTCAGGTGGGGCGCGGGTATCTGGGTCGCCCGGACCTGACCGCGGAGCGCTTCATCCCGGACGCGTACAGCGACACGCCGGGAGCCCGGCTATACCGCACGGGGGACCTCGCCCGGTGGCTGCCCGATGGCGCCATCGAGTACCTGGGCCGGACCGACTTCCAGGTGAAGGTGCGCGGGCTGCGCATCGAGCTGGGAGAGATCGAGGCCGCGCTGGAGCAGCACCCGGCCGTGCGGCAGGCGGTCGTCGTGGCGCTCGCGGGCGTCACGGCGAGCGACACGCGGCTGGTGGCGTATCTCGTCGGGGGGACGGACGTGCCGGGGACGGAGGTCCTTCGGACGTTCCTCGCCGAGAAGCTTCCCGAGTACATGGTGCCCGGTGCCTTCGTCTTGCTGGAGGCCCTGCCACTGACGTCCAGCGGCAAGGTCGACCGCAGGGCACTGCCCGTGCCCGGCATCGCGTCGGGGGCGGCTCCGGAGTACGTCGCTCCGCGCACGCCTACGGAAGAGCGGCTGGCTTCGCTCTGGGCGGAGCTGCTGCGCGTGGAGCGCGTGGGTGTGCACGATGACTTCTTCGCGCTGGGAGGGCATTCGCTGCTCGCCACGCAGCTCCTTTCGCGCATCCGAGCGGCGTTGCAGGTGGAGCTGCCGCTGCGGGCGATCTTCAAGGCATCCACGCTCGCGGCCCTGGCTTCGGCGCTGGAAGAGGCGCAGGACCGGAGCGAGGGGCCCGAGGTGCTGCCCTTGAGGCCGGTGGGTCGAGAGGGCGAGCTCGCGCTGTCCTTCGCGCAGCAGCGCCTGTGGTTCCTGGAGCAGCTTCAGCCCGGTGGCGTTGCGTACAACCTGCCCGGGACCGTGCTGCTCGAAGGCGCGCTCCATGTTCCCGCGCTACGGCAGGCCCTGGACGCGCTGGTCGAACGCCATGAAGTGCTGCGCACCACGTTCGCTTCCGGATCCCATGGGCCGGTTCAGCGCATCGCGCCTCCGGCGCCCTGCCCGTTCGAACTCGTGGACCTGGATGACTTGCCGCTGCGGGACTTCGTTGCCGCGCAGGCGCAGCGGCCCTTCGACCTGGCGCGGGGCCCGCTCTTCCGCGCGGTGCTCGTGCGGATGGAAGAGACGCGGCACGTGCTGCTCGTCCTCACGCATCACATCGCTTCGGACGGCTGGTCCACGGGGGTGCTCGTGCGCGAGCTGGTCGCCCTCTATCAGGCCTTCGCTTCCGGCCAGCGTCCTTCGCTTTCGCCACTTCCCATCCAGTACGCCGACTTCGCCGCTTGGCAGCGGTCCTGGCTTCAGGGCGAAGTTCTCACCGCGCAGCTTGCGTGGTGGCGGGAGCAGCTCGCGGATGCACCTCCGCTCCTGATGCTTCCCACGGATCGGCCTCGCCCGGCGGTGCAGACGTTCTCGGGGGACTCGCTCGCGGTGCGGCTGTCCCGGAAGCAGACGGATGGCGTCCATGCCGTGGCGAGGCAGACGGGGTCCACCCCCTTCATGGTGCTGCTGGCCGCGTACCAACTGCTGCTGTCCCGGTATGCCGGACAGGATGACGTCAGCGTGGGCGCTCCTATCGCGGGCCGCACGCGTTCGGAGACGGAGGGATTGATCGGCTTCTTCGTCAACACGCTGGTGATGCGTGCGCGCATCGCTCCTCGCGCTTCGTTCCAGACGCTGCTGGCCCAGGTGCGCGCCTCGACGCTCGGCGCCTTTGAGCACCAGGACGTCCCCTTCGAGAAGCTGGTGGAGGAACTCCAGCCCGCTCGCGACCCGAGCCACACGCCGTTCTTCCAGGTCACCCTCACCCTCCAGAACGCGCCTACCGCGGAGTGGCGGCTGCCGGACCTCACGCTGCGCGAGCTACCTCCTCCCTTCACGCCGTCGAAGTACGACTTCAGCCTCATCCTGGAGGAGTCGGCGGACGGCTTCACCGGCAGCCTCCACTACAACACCGACCTCTTCGACCCGGGCTTCCTCCAGGGGTTGATGCAGGGCTACGCCTCGTTGCTGGAAGCGCTTCCCGGGCAGCTGGAGGTCCCGGTGGAGCAGCTGCCGCTGATGCCCACCGAAGTACGGCGTCAGGTGCTGGAGGACTGGAGCGGTATCTCAGCCGTGCAGGACTTCTCCGCGCGGTCCATCCCGGCCCGCTTCGCGGAACAGGTCGCTCGGGCTCCGGACGCGGTGGCGCTCGTGTCCGAGTCCGGAAGCCTGACGTACGCGCGGCTCGACGCGCGGGCGAATCAGCTCGCCCACCACCTTCGCGCCTCTGGCATCTCCGAGGGCAGCCGCGTGGCCGTGCTGTTGCCTCGCTCGCCGGAGCTCATCGTCTCGTTGCTGGCGGTGCTCAAGGCCGGAGCGGCCTATGTCCCCATCGACCTGAATGCTCCGCCCGAGCGCTGGTCCCTCCTGCTGGAGCAGTCCAGGGCGGGGATGGTCATCACGCTGGAGGCGCTCGCGGATGAGCTGCCTTCGTTGATGACGCCGCTGGTGCTGCTGGATGCGGATGTTTCCCGGCTGGCTTCGCTTCCGGAGACAGCGCCAGCGGAGCCGCGCGCGACAGGGGACCGGCTGGCCTATGTCCTCTTCACCTCGGGTTCCACCGGAACGCCCAAGGGGGTCTGTGTTCCGCACCGCGCCGTGTCGCGGCTGGTGGTGGACAGCGACTTCATGCGCTTCGGCCCGGAGGAGGTCTTCCTCCAGCTCGCGCCGGCCGCGTTCGATGCTTCGACGCTCGAAATCTGGGGCGCGTTGCTGCATGGGGCCCGGCTCGTGCTCGCGCCTCCGGGAGAGCTGTCCCTCGCGCGCATCGCGGAGGTGCTGACAGGGCACCGCGTCACCACGCTGTGGCTCACGGCCGCCCTCTTCGAACAGATGGCCGTGCACCACCCGGAGGCACTCGCTTCCGTGGCGCAGGTGCTCGCGGGAGGCGACGTGCTCCCGGCGTCCCGCGTGCGCGAACACCTGGCGCGGATGCGCCCGGGCGCGGTGTTGCTCAACGGCTACGGCCCCACCGAGAACACCACCTTCTCCGCCACGCACCGGATGCAGGCGGGCGACACCGTGGAGACCGCTGTTCCCATCGGGCGGCCGCTGCCCCACTCCACCGCCTACGTGCTGGACTCCGCGATGCGGCCCGTGCCCCCTGGCATGCCGGGAGAGCTGTACGTCGGCGGCGAGGGACTGGCGTGGGGCTACCTCCACCAGCCCGCGCTCACCGCCGAACGCTTCGTGCCCCACCTGTTCAGCACGACACCGGGGGCACGGCTCTACCGCACCGGCGACAGGACGCGCTGGCGCGCGGACGGGACGTTGGACTTCCTGGGGCGCACCGACTTCCAGGTGAAGCTGCGCGGCTTCCGCATCGAACCGGGTGAAATCGAAGCGACCCTGCGCGGACTGCCGGGTGTGCACGAAGCCGTGGCCGTGGTGCGCGAGGACATCGCTGGAGACAAGCGGCTGGTGGCCTACGTCGTCGGCGAGGCACTGGACGGCAGGGCCCTGCGCTCGGAGCTTCAGCCGCGGCTCCCCGACTACCTGATCCCCAGCGCCTTCGTGGTGCTGGACACCCTGCCGCTCAACGCCAACGGCAAGCTGGACCGCTCCGCGCTTCCCGCTCCCGAGGCCCCCGTGGCTTCGGCGGACACGTATGTCGCGCCTCGCGACGCGGTGGAGGAGCAAATCGCCGCGCTCTTCGCGGAGGTGCTGCACGTCCCTCGCGTGGGCATTCAGGATGACTTCTTCGACCTGGGGGGCCACTCGCTGCTGGCCACGCAGGTGGTGTCGCGCGTGCGCTCGACGCTGGGGGTGGAGCTGCCCCTGGGCGACCTCTTCTCCGCGCCCACGGTGGCGACGCTCGCGGTCCGTGTGGTGGCCCTTCGCTCCGGGGAGGACTCCCGGCCAGGGACGCCGCCGCTCGTGGCCATGCCGCGCTCCGATCCCGTGCCGCTGTCGTACGCGCAGCAGCGGCTGTGGTTCCTGGATCAACTCCAGCCGGGCAGCGCCTTCTACAACGTGCCCGGCATCCTGGTGCTCGATGGCGCCCTGGATGCCTCGGCGCTGGAGCAGTCCCTCCAGGCACTGGTGCGCCGGCATGAAGTCCTGCGCACCACGTTCGTGTCCGAGGAGGACTCGCCGGTCCAGCGGCTCCATCCCGAAGCGACGCTCACGCTGTCCGTCGTCTCACTGGAGTCCGTCCCCGGGGTCCACCGAGAAGCCGAGGCACACCGTCACGCCGCCTCCGAGGCCGCGCGGCCCTTCGACCTGGGCACCGGGCCCCTGGTGCGCGCCGTGCTGCTGCGGCTGGATTCACGGCGTCACTGGCTGCTGCTCACGCTGCACCACATCGTCTCGGACGGCTGGTCCATCGGCGTCTTCGCTCGCGAGCTGGGCGCGCTGTACCGGGCCTTCACTTCCGGTCAGTCCCCGGCGCTGCCGCCCCTGCCCCTCCAGTACGCGGACTTCGCGCTCTGGCAGCGCTCGTGGCTCCAGGGGGACGTGCTCCAGGCGGAGCTGGAGTGGTGGCGGCGGGAGCTCGACGGTGCGCCCACCGCGCTGGAGATGCCCACCGACCGGCATCGCCCCGCCTCGCAGTCGTTCCGGGGCGCGTCGCTTCCCGTGGCGCTGTCCCCGGACGTGTCCGGCGCGGTGAAGGCGCTGGCGGCCCGGGAGGGTGCCACGCCGTTCATGGTGCTGCTCGCGGGCTTCCAGTTGCTGCTGTCTCGCTACACGGGCCAGGACGACGTGCTCGTGGGCTCCGCCATCGCCAACCGCAACCGCGCGGAGACGGAGGGGCTCATCGGCTTCTTCGTGAACACGCTGGTGCTGCGTGCGCGCATCGATCCTCGCGCTTCGTTCCGGACGCTGCTCGCCCAGGTGAAGGCGACGACGCTCGCGGCGTACGCGCACCAGGACCTGCCCTTCGAGAAGCTGGTCGAGGGCATGCAGGGCGCTCGGGACCTGAGCCGGTCTCCGCTGTTCCAGGTGGCGTTCACCTTCCAGAACGCTCCCGTGGGCGCGCTGGAGCTTCCCGGCCTCCGCCTGGAGCTGCGCGGCGGAGAGCTGACCACCGCGAAGTTCGACCTGGACTTCAGCCTCCAGGAACGGGACGGCGCGTTCAGCGGCGACCTGAACTTCAGCACCGACCTCTTCGACCCCGCCACCGTCACGCGGATGATGGCGCACTTCCAGGCGCTGCTCGGCGCGCTCACGGCCCGCCCTGATGCGCCCGTGCGGGAGCAGTCGCTGCTCGACGGCGGGGAACGTCAGCGCGTGCTCGTGGACTGGAATGCCACGCAGCGTCCGCTCGCGCCCCACACCTTGCCGGAGCTGTTCGCGGCCCAGGTGCTCCGCGCTCCGGAGGCCGTCGCCGTCCAGCACGCAGGCCAGGGGCTCACCTATGCGGCGCTCGCGGAACGGGCGCGGCGGCTCGCCCGGCGCCTGCGCGCCTTTGGGCTCCCTCCGGAGGCTCGGGTCGCGCTGTGCGTGGAACGGGGCCTGGAGCTGGTGGTGGGGATGCTCGGCATCCTGGAAGCGGGCGGCTGCTACGTGCCCATGGACCCCGCCTATCCGCGCTCCCGCCTCGCGTTCATGTTCGAGGACGCGGGCGTCTCCGCGGTGGTGGGCCAGCGAGATTGGCTGAGCGCCCTTCCGGAGCACTCCCTGCCCACGGTGTGCCTGGAGCCGGACGTGGAGGAAGCTGGCCAGGAGCCGGCGCCTGCGTCCGCGGACGTCACCGTGCGGCCGGAGCAGCTGGCCTACGTGCTCTACACGTCGGGCTCCACGGGCACGCCCAAGGGCGTGGGCATCACGCACCAGTCCATCGTGCACCTGGTGCGGGACACGAACTACGTCCAGCTCGGGCCGGACGACTGCATGGTGCAGGCGGGTACGCCTTCGTTCGACCTGGCCACCTTCGAGGTCTGGGGCGCGCTGCTCAACGGCGCGCGGCTCGTCATCCTGCCGCGTGAAGTCACGCTGGCTCCGGCGGAGCTGGCTCGCACCCTGCGCGAGGTGGGCGCCACCACGGCCCTGTTCGCCACGGCCCTGTTCCACACCGTGGCGCGCGAAGTCCCCGACGCCTTCGCCACGATGCGCACGGTCCTCTACGCCGGTGAGGCCGCGAACGCGGATGCGGCTCGCGCGGTGCTGCGCGCGGGGCCTCCGGGCCGGCTGGTGAACCTGTACGGCCCCACGGAGACGACCGTGGGCGTCACCACGCATGACATCGTGGACCTGCCGGAGCACGCGACGTCCGTGCCCATCGGCCGGCCGATGACGCGCGTCCAGACGTACGTGCTGGATGCGCACGGACAGCCCGTGCCCGTGGGCGTTCCGGGAGAGCTGTACCTGGGCGGTGACGGCCTCGCCCGGGGCTACCTGGGGCGCCCCGAGCTGACGGCGGAGCGCTTCGTGCCTTCACCGTTCGGCGCAGTGCCCGGTGCGCGGCTGTACCGCACGGGCGACCGGGTGCGCTGGCTCGCGGATGGGACGCTGGACTTCCTGGGCCGCATGGACACGCAGGTGAAGCTGCGCGGCTTCCGCATCGAGCTGAGCGAGGTGGAGGCCATCCTCCGTCAGCACGCCTCGGTGAAGGCCGCGGTGGCGGGAGTCATCGAGGATCGCCTCGTGGCGTGGTTCGTGCCGGGCGCTCCGGTGGAGGCAGCGGCGTTGCGCGCCTTCCTCTCCGAACGGCTGCCCGCGCCGCTGGTGCCCTCCGCGTTCGTGTCGCTGGACGCATTGCCGCTCACGCCCGTGGGCAAGGTGGACCGCAAGGCGCTGCCCGCTCCGGATGCGCGCTCGGTCGCGGCCGGGCCCGTGGCTCCGGAGCGGATGACGCTCTTCCAGCAGCGCATCGCCACGCTGTTCCAGGAGCTGCTCCGCCTGGAGTCGGTGGGGCTGCATGACGACTTCTTCGTCATCGGGGGACACTCGCTGCTGGCCACGCAGCTCGTCTCGCGGCTGCGTTCGACCTTCGGCGTGGAGCTGCCGCTGCGCGCCCTCTTCGATGCGCCCACCGTCGCCCGGCTCACGGAGCGGGTGGAGGCCTGCCTCCTCTCGCGCGTGGAAGGACCGCGCGTCCCGGCCCTCGTCGCTACGTCGAGGGAGCGGGACCTGCCGGTGTCCTACGCGCAGCAGCGGCTGTGGGTGGTGGAGCAGCTCCGCCCCGGCGGCAGCCACTACACCCTCGCCACCGCGCTGCGGCTGGATGGCGCGCTGGACGTGGAGGCACTGCGCCGCGCACTGGAGCTCGTCGTCTCCCGGCATGAAGCCCTGCGCACCACGTTCGCGATGAGGGACGGACAGCCCGTCCAGCACGTGCACCCGGTGGGTGCGTGGGAGCTGCCGGTCACCGACCTGGCCCCCATGCCCCGGGAGTCTCGCGAGGCCGAGGCCCAGCGGCGCTCCGTGGAGGAGGCCGCCCTTCCCTTCGACCTGGGCCGGGGACCGGTGCTGCGCACGCGGCTGCTCCGCCTGGACGCGCGGGAGCACCTGTTGCTCCTGTGCATGCACCACATCGTCTCCGACGGCTGGTCGCTGGGCGTGCTCGTCCGCGAGGTGGCCGGCGCCTACGAGTCCTTCGCTTCGGGCCGGACACCCGTGTTGCCGGCGCTGCCGGTGCAGCCCGCGGACTTCGCCGTGTGGCAGCGCTCGTGGCTCCAGGGGGACGTGCTGGCGCGGGAGGTGTCGTGGTGGAAGCAGCACCTCGCCGGGGCGCCCCAGGTGCTGGAGCTGCCCGCGGACAAGGCGCGTCCTCCGCTCCAGTCCACGAAGGGGGCGCTGCTTCCCGTGCACCTTCCGTCCGCGGGCGTGGAGCGGTTGGTGGCGTTGGGCCGCTCGGAAGGCGCGACGCCGTACATGGCGCTGCTCGCGGTGTGGCAGGTGCTGCTGTCGCGGTACTCGCGACAGGAGGAGCTGCTGGTGGGCTCGCCCATCGCGGGCCGCGACCGCGCGGAGCTGGAGGGGCTGGTCGGCTTCTTCGTGAACACGCTGGTGCTGCGTGGGCGCGTGCGTCCGGGGGACTCGTTCCGGACGCTGCTCTCCCAGGTGCGGGCCACGGCGCTCGCCTCCTTCGAGCACCATGACCTGCCGTTCGAGAAGCTGGTGGAGGAGCTGAACGTGGCTCGCGACCTGAGCCGCAATCCGCTGGTGCAGGCGGTGTTCGCGCTCCAGAACGCACCCACCGGAGAGCTGAAGGCGCCGGGGCTCACGCTGCGGCCCGTGCCGGTGGACAACGCCACGGCCCGCTTCGACCTGGGCCTGTTGCTGCATGAGGCGCCGGACGGCCTGCGCGGCGTCATCGAATACAGCACGGACCTCTTCGAGCGTCCCACCGTGGAGCGGCTGGCCGGCCACCTGCGCGCGTTGCTGGACGCCGTCGTCACCGCTCCGGACCTTCCCCTGGCCCAGGTGGAATGGCTCACGCCCGAGGAGCGCCAGCAGGTGCTCACAGGCTGGAACGCCACCGGCGTGGACTACCCGCGTGAGTCGAACCTCGTGGAGCGCTTCGCGCTCCAGGTCGCCCAGCGTCCGGAGGCCATCGCGCTGGAAGCGGGCGACGCGCGGCTGACGTATTCGCGGCTGGATGCTCGGGCGAATGCGCTGGCCTGGGTGCTGCGCTCGCAGGGCGTGGGGCCGGATGCGCTGGTGGCGGTGTGCCTGGAGCGCTCGGTGGAGCTCGTCGTCACGCTCCTGGCCATCCTCAAGGCGGGCGGGGCCTATGTCCCGCTGGATGCCGCGTATCCGGCTCGGCGACTGGCGCTCATGCTGGAGGATGCGCCGCCCCGACTGCTCGTCACCACCCGTGCGCTGCGGGCGTCGCTGCCGGTCGCGGAGGGCGTGCCTTGTGTCTTCGTGGAGGAGACGCGCCTGGAGGAACAGCCCTCCACGGCTCCGGACGTGGCGCTGTCCTCGCGGAACCTGGCGTATGTGGACTTCACCTCCGGCAGCACCGGGCGCCCCAAGGGCGTCGCCGTGGAGCACCGGGGCGTGCTCCGGCTCCTGCACGGTGCCCCCTGGGCCCGCTTCACTCCGGACGAGACGTTCCTGCTGATGGCGCCGCTGTCCTTCGACGCGTCGACGTTGGAGCTGTGGGGGCCGCTGCTGTCCGGCGGCAGGCTCGTGGTGTTTCCGCCTCAGCCGCCCACCGACCTGGAGCTGCTGGGCCAGCTCATCCGCCGTCACGGCGTCACGTCGCTCTACCTGTCCGCGGGCTTGTTCGCGCAGGTGGTGGACGTGAAGCGCGAGGTGCTGAGCGGACTGCGGCAGCTCTTCGTTGGAGGGGACGTCCTGTCCCCCACGCACACGCGCCGCGTGGTGGAGACGCTGGGCCTTCCGGTGGTCAACGGCTACGGCCCCACCGAGGCCACCGTCTTCACCTGCTGCTTCCGCATGGAGCGGCCCGAGGACGTCCCGGCCGAATCGATTCCCATCGGGCCTCCGCTGCCGAACACGCGGGCGTTCGTGGTGGACGGCTCGCTGCGGCCGGTGCCCGTGGGTGTGCCGGGTGAGCTGCTCATCGGCGGGGACGGGCTCGCGCGGGGCTACCTCTCCCGCCCGGACCTCACCGCCGAGCGCTTCATCCCCCACCCCTTCGCCACCACGCCCGGAGAGCGCGTGTACCGCACGGGAGACCGGGTGCGCTGGCGCGCGGACGGGAGCCTGGAGTTCCTGGGCCGCATCGACACCCAGGTGAAGGTGCGCGGCTACCGCATCGAGCTGTCCGAGGTCGAAGCCGCCCTCAGGGACTGGCCCGCCCTCACCGACGCGGCCGTGCTCGTGCGCGAGGACGTGCCCGGCGACAAGCGGCTCGTGGCCTACGTGGTGGCCGGCGCGCTGGAGGTGCAGGCGCTGCGCGAACACCTGCGGCAGCGGCTGCCCGAGTACATGGTCCCGGCCGCGTTCGTCCCGCTGCCCGTGCTGCCGCTCACCGCCACCGGCAAGCTGGACCGCCAGGCCCTGCCCGCGCCGGACGTCGCGGCGAGTGCTCGCAAGGGGCGGTTCGTGGAGCCCGCGGATCCGCTGGAGGAACAGCTCGCGGCCATCTGGGCCCGGGAGCTGGGAGCCCGGAGCGTCGGCGTCCACGACCACTTCTTCGAGGACCTGGGCGGCACGTCGCTCACCGTGGTCCGCGTCGCCAGCCGGATGCACGAGGCGCTCCAGCGCGACGTGCCCGTGGTCTGGCTGTTCGAACACCCGACGGTCCACGGATTGGCCCGGCGGCTGGAGCGCGAAGGACTCCCCGCGCGCTCCAGCCTCGCGCCCATGCCATCCAGCTCCGCCTCCACGCCCGCGCCCATGCCGTCAGGGGGCGTGACGGACCGGACGGCGGCGCTGCCGTCGAACGCCATCGCCATCATCGGCATGTCCGGACGCTTCCCAGGCGCCGCGTCGGTGGAGGAGTTCTGGCGCAACCTGCGTGAAGGCGTGGAGTCCATCTCCCGCTTCACTCCCGAGGAGCTGGAGCCGATGCCCGGCCTGCCTCCGGGCGTGTCGCTGACCCAGCACCCGGGGTTCGTGCCCGCGCAAGGCGTGCTCGCGGATATCGATCAGTTCGATCCCGCGTTCTTCGACATGTCCCTGCGCGAGGCGCAGTGGACCGACCCGCAGCAGCGGATGTTCCTCCAGTGCGCGTGGGCGGCGCTGGAGGACGCGGGACTGGACCCCGCGCGCTTCCCGGGCGTCATCTCCCTCTTCGCGGGAGCGAACGAGTCCGGCTACGCGAACGAGGTGCAGCGGCACCTGCCGTTGGACTCGGCGGCGTTCTTCGAGCTGTACGGCACGGCGACCTACCAGAGCCTGCCGACGAAGGTGTCCTACAAGCTGGGGCTCACCGGCGAGAGCATGCTCGTGTACACGGCGTGCTCCACGGGGCTCGTGGCGGTGCACGTCGCGTGTCAGAACCTGTTGTCAGGCCTGTCGGACGTGGCGCTCGCGGGCGCGACGCGGCTGTCGGTGCCGCAGCGCACGGGCTACGTGCACCAGGAGGGGATGATCTACTCCCCGGACGGCCACTGCCGCGCCTTCGATGCGAAGGGCAAGGGCACCGTCTCCGGCAGCGGCGTGGCCGCCGTGGTGCTCAAACGGCTGGAGGACGCGGTCCGCGACGGCGACCCCATCCACGCCATCATCCGAGCCACCGCCGTGAACAACGACGGGCGCGACAAGTCCGGCTTCACGGCGCCCAGCGTGCAGGGTCAGGCGGCCGTCATCACGCAGGCGCTGCGCCGTTCGGGCGTGGCGGCGGGGGACATCGGCTACGTGGAGGCCCACGGGACGGCGACCCCGCTGGGTGACCCCATCGAGGTCGCGGCGCTCCAGCGCGCCTACGGTCTGGGGCCCGAGCACCGGGGCACGATCCCGCTGGCGTCGCTCAAGACGAACGTGGGCCACCTGGACACGGTGGCGGGGCTCGCGGGGCTCATCAAGGTCGCGCTGTCGCTGCGCGAGGAGGAGATTCCCCCCAGCCTCCACTTCGAGTCGCCGAACCCGCGGATCGACTTCGACGCGGGGCCGTTCTTCGTCAACACGCGCCTGCGCCCCTGGCCTCGGGGGAAGACGCCCCGGCGCGCGGCGGTGAGCTCGTTTGGTGTGGGCGGGACGAACGCGCACGCCGTGCTGGAGGAGGCGCCCGTCGTCCGGAGCGGGCCCACGACGCGCTCGCACCAGCTGTTCGTGCTGTCGGCGCGCTCGCCGGAGTCCCTGGAGGCGGGAGCGCTGGCGCTGGCGTCGCACGTGCTGGCGGACCGGTCGCCGGAGGCGCTGGAGGCCGCGTCGTTGAAGCTGGCGGATCAGGTGCTGTCCGCGCGTTCGCCGGAGGCCTTGGAGGCAGCGGCGAAGCAGCTCGCGTTGCGCGTGCTGTCGGCGCGATCGCCGGAGTCGCTGGAGGCGCTGTCGGCCCGGTTCTCGGTGGAGGTCGCGGGGAATGAGGGGGCGCTCGCGGACGCCGCGTACACGCAGGCGGTGGGACGCCGGGCCTTCGAGTACCGGCGCGTGGTGGTCGCCCGGGACGCGGCGGACCTGGCGCAGCAGCTTCGCAAGCCGGCCACGCCCTCGCGCTTGAAGGACGTGGAGGGAGCGCGCCGCAAGCGGGTGGCGTTCGTGTTCTCCGGTCAGGGCTCGCAGCAGGTGGGCATGGGCCGGGAGCTGGATGCGTCCGTGCCGGCGTTCCGCGCGCAGGTGGATGCGTGCCTGGCGCTGCTGGATGCGCCGCTGCGTTCGCGGGTGGAGACGCTGCTGCGTCCGGGACCGGGCCAGGAGGCGGAGGCGTCCGCGATGCTCTCCGACACCCGGGGCGCGCTGCCGGCGCTGTTCACGGTGCAGGTGGCGCTGGCTCGGCTGTGGCAGGCGTGGGGCATCGTTCCGCACGCCGTGCTGGGGCACAGCTTCGGCGAGTACGCCGCTGCCTGTGTCGCGGGCGTGCTCTTGCTGCCGGATGCGCTGCGGCTGGCCGTGGTCCGAGGCGAGCTGATGCACCGGCTGCCCCCGGGCGCGATGCTCGGCGTGGCGCTGTCGGCGGCGGAGGTCCAGCCGCTGCTGTCCGGACGGATGACGCTCGCGGCGATCAACGCACCGGACCGGTGTGTGGTTTCCGGTCCCGTGGACGAGGTGGAGCGCTTCCAGGCGGTGTTGCAGCAGCGCAAGGCGGGCGCGGTGCGCATGCCGTCGGGGCATGCGTTCCACTCGGCGGACGTGGAGCCGTTGATGGCGGAGCTGGCCCGCGCGGTGGGGGCGCTCCAGCGGAGCGAGCCTTCCGTGAGGTACGTCTCCAGCCTCACGGGGGCGCTGGCGCGTCCGGGTGAGCTTGCCGCGCCGGAGTACTGGGCCACGCAGATGCGGCAGCCCGTGCGCTTCACGGACGCGGTGGGTGCCCTGCTGGAGGAAGGGTGCAGCGTGCTGCTGGAGGTGGGGCCCGGTCAGGACCTCACCCCGCTGATTCGAGCGTGCCTGGGCGAGGACCGGGAGCGCGTGAAGGCGCTCGCGTCGCTGCGCCGGGGCGGTGCGACGACGGAGCAGTCGGGGTTGCTTCAGTGCGTGGGCGAGCTGTGGACGCAGGGGCTGGAGGTGGACTGGACCGCGTTCTACGCCCACGAGCAGCGCCGCCGCGTGCACCTGCCGACGTACCGCTTCCTGCGCAAGCGCTGCTGGGTGGAGCCTCGCGGTCAGGACGTTGCTGCTATCGAGTCGGGATCCGCGGGAAAGGGCGCTACGCCTACGCCCGTGGTGACCGCGTCCGCGCCTCGCACGGACCCGGTCGGCGGGCTCCCGCCGGCCTCCGCTCCGCCCGTCCGTGCTCACGCGACGGCGGGCCTGACCGACACGTCCGTGATGGCTCCGTCAACGCAGGCACAGGTAACCGCCTTCACCGGCACGATCGCGTCGTCCCCGGCTTCGCACGCTCCGTCCACGAGCCCGCACACCGACACGCTCGGGTTGTCCCCGGCCTCGCGCGCTCACACCGGCACGATAGCGTCGTCCCAGTCCTCGAACGCTCACACCGGCAAGCCCGGTCTGTCCTCCGCTTCGCCCGCGATCACGAGCGCAGGGGTGACGCCTCAGTCCATGGAGCTTCCTGCCCGCCCGGCTCCGGGGGCCCGTGCAGCGACACCTCCGTCCATGGAGCGCCCTGCCCTCCCGGTTCCGGGAGGCCGTGAGGACGCGCCTCGCGGGGACGTGGAGGTCCGCATCGCCACGCTGTGGCGTCAGCGCCTGGGCGTGGACTTCGTCGGACGCGACGACAACTTCCTGGAGCTGGGCGGCAACTCGCTGATGGCCGCGCAGCTCCTCAACCAGCTCCGCGACACCTTCCACGTCCAGGTGCCGCTGGCGGCCCTCTTCGAAGCGCCCACCGTCGCGGGGCTCGCCTCTCGCATCGAGCCGCTGCTCCAACAGGCCCCCGCCCAGGAGCCCACGCGCGAGCTGCCGCTCGTCCCCCGCTCGCGGACGGAGCCGCTGCCCCTGTCCTTCGTGCAGGAGCGGGTCTGGCGCCTGGAGCAGCACCTCCCCGGCCTGTCGGCGTACACGATTCCCTTCGTCCTGCGGCTGGAAGGCCCTGCCGACGCCGCCATCCTGGAGCGGGCCATCCAGGAGGTCGTCCAGCGCCACGAGGCCCTGCGCACCACCTACGACGCCGTGGACGGCAGGCCCGTGCAGCGCTTCCATCCCCACGTGCGCATCCCGCTTCCCCTCGTGGAGGTGGAAGGCACGCCCGAAGAACGCGAGGAGGCCGCCCTCCGCATCGCCCGCGAGGACGCCGCACGCCCCTTCGACCTGGTGCGAGGCCCCGTGCTGCGCACCACGCTCGTGCGCCTGCGCGCGGACCTGCACCTGCTGGTCTGCGCCATCCACCACGTCGTCTGCGACACCCTCTCCACGTCCCTCTTCCTCCAGGAGGTGGGCCAGCTCTACGCCGCCTTCCTCCAGGGCCGGCCGTCCCCGCTGGCGCCCCTGCCCGTGCAGTACGCGGACTTCGGCGCGTGGCAGCGGCAGTCGCTCGCGGAGGCGCGCTTCCCCGAACAGGAACAGTGGTGGCGTCAGCGCCTGGCAGGCATGCCCAAGCAGCTCGGCATCCCCACGGACCGGCCCCGGCCCGCGAGCTGCCCGCTCACTTCCGAGCGCATGGTGCTGGACTTCCCGCCAGCGCTCGCCGAAGCGCTCGTCGCCTTCGGACGCAGTGAAGGCTTCACGTCGTACATGACGGTGCTCGCCGCATGGAACGCGCTCCTGCACCGCTACACCGGGCAGGCGGACCTCATCGTCGGCACGCCCATTGGCAACCGCACGCGGCCGGAGCTGCTGCCGCTCATCGGCTACGTGGCGCACTCGGCGGCGTTCCGCACCCACGTGGGGGATGACCCGAGCTTCCGCGAGCTCCTGCACCGCGTGCGACGCGAGGTCACCGACGTGCAGTCGCGGCCGGACGTGCCCTTCGAGATGCTCGTCGAGCAGCTCGTCCCCGGACGCGACATCGGCCGGGAGCGGATGACGGACACGGTGTTCGTCTACCACTCGAACCTGGAGATGGGCGGCGACGCGCTGGCGGCCGTCGGAGCCAAGGGCACCTTCATCGAAGTCCCGGGCACGCCCGTGCAGTGGGGCGCCACGCTGTCGGACCTGACGCTCATCCTCACCGAGGAGCCCGGCCGCATTCACGGCGCGCTGGAGTACGCGACGGAGCTGTTCGACGCCTCCACCGCAAGGCGGATGCTGGAGCACCTCCAGGTGTTGCTCGGCGCGGCGCTGGCCCGGCCCGAGGAGCCCCTCTCCCGCCTGCCGCTGGCCACCGACGCCGAACGCCGCGCATGGCCCGCGCCCCCGCCCGCCACGCACGCCCCCGTCCTGCCCGCGCGGCTGCGTGAACACGCGCTGCGGCAGCCGGACACCGTCGCCGTGGAGCAGGCCGGGCGGACCTGGACCTGGCGGGAGCTGGCCTCGCGCGCGAGAAGGCTCGCGTTGACGCTGCGGGAGCAGGGACTCCGGCAGGGAGAGCCCGTGGCGCTCTGCCTCCGTGCGTCGCCGGAGAAGCTGGCCGCGCTGTGGGGTGTCCTGGAGGCAGGAGGCGCGCCGGTGGCGCTCGGGCCCACGGACCTGGACTCGCTGGCCGTCTATGCCGTGGAAGGCAGCGTCGTGCCCCGGCTCATCACCTGGCGTGGGCTCTTCACCTCGGCACGCCTGGAGTCCTCGCGCGTCCTGCACGTCGAAGAGGTGCTGGGAGACGCGTCGCCGTTGACGGTGACGGAGGCGCCGCCGCTTCCCTCGCCGGAGTCCCTGGCGTGGCTCCTGCCCATGGGCGCGGGCCAGCCCGCGTGGGCGTTGAGTCACACGTCGCTCACGGGCTTCTTCGCGGGCCTGGATGCGCGGCTGCGTCCAGCGCCGGGCACCACCTGGCTCGCCGCCTCCGAACCCGCTCCAGAGAAGCCCGAGCTGGAAGCCCTCTGGGCCCTGTCGCGCGGCCTGCGCGTGCTGTTCCCCTCCGAGGCCACCGCATCGCGCCGGGGTGCCTCGGACGAGGCGGCAGCGCGTCCGCTTCAGCTCAGCCTGTCGTACTTCGCCAATGACGAGGACTCGCTCACCGGGCCCAAGTACGAGCTGCTGATGGAGGGAGCGAAGTTCGCGGACGCGAACGGCTTCTCCGCCATCTGGACACCCGAGCGGCACTTCCACTCGTTCGGCGGCATCTACCCACAGCCCGCGGTGGTCTCCGCCGCGCTCGCGTCCGTGACGAAGCACCTGCGCCTGCGCTCCGGCAGCGTCGTGTTGCCGCTGCATGATCCGCTGCTCGTCGCGGAGCAGTGGGCCGTGGTGGACAACCTGTCGCAGGGCCGCGTCGACGTGTCGGTGGCCACGGGCTGGCACGTGCAGGACTTCATCTTCGCGCCCGGGAACTACGCAGACCGGCGCAACATCCTGCTGCGCCATCTGGAGACGCTGCGAGGCCTGTGGCGGGGAGACCGGCTGCGGCGTCCGGGCGGCAACGGCGTCACCGTGGAGGTGGGCCTGCGCCCGAAGCCGGTGCAGCGCGAGCTGCCCGTGTGGCTCACCGCCACCGCGAACCCGGAGACGTTCCGGCTCGCGGGCGAACTGGGCGCGGGCGTGCTCACGGGCCTCTTCGCCCACTCGCTGGAGGAGCTGAAGCCGAAGGTGGCCCTCTACCGCGAGGCGTGGCGCCGCAACGGCCACCCGGGCCGGGGCCACATCACCTGCATGCTGCACACGTACCTGGGAGACGACGAGGCGGAGGTCCTCCAGCGGGTGCGCAAGCCGCTGCTGGCGTACTTCCGGAGCTCGGCGGACATCACCACCTCGCTGCTCGCCGCGCAGGGCTACCAGGGGGAGATCGCCAAGGTGTCCCGAGAGGACATCGACGCGCTGCTGGAGCACACCTTCGAGCACCACGCGAAGGGCACCGGCCTCATCGGCACGGTGGAGAGCGGCATCCAGCGGCTGCGCGAGGTGCGGGCCTCGGATGTGGACGAGGTGACGTGCCTCATCGACTTCGGTCTGGAGACGCCGGTCGTGCTGGAAGGACTGGTGCGATTGGCCAGGGCACGCGAGGCCGTGGCCGCCGACGCGGCGTCACACTCGCGGCGCGTGCGCGGCGAGCAGGAGACGGATGCGGCGGAGGTGCTGTCCCTGGCGAAGCAATCGGGCGCGGTGCTGGTGAACACCACGGCACGGCTGGCCCGCGCGTTGACGGACCTCCCGGGAGCGCGTGAGGCCCTGGCCCCGGTGGGGGCATGGGTCCTGGAGAACGCGTCCGCGGAGCTGGCGTCCGCGCTCCAGCGGACGGCGGGCGGCGACGTGCTGCTCGCGGGGGAGGCCTGGAATGGAGGCCTGCTGCCGCGTGCGCCGGGAGAGAAGCTGCCTCCGGGCCTGGAGGTCTGGGTGCTGGACGCGGCCGGGGCGCCCGTGCCCACGGGCGTCGTCGGAGAGCTGGCCCTGTCGGGCGCGGGTCTGCCTGCCGCCCTGTGGAGGGCAACGGGTGAGGCGCCGGACCGGTTGGTGCCGCATCCTCGAAGTGGCTCCGCGAGCCTCTACCGCACGGGCCGCGCCGTGCGCCTGCGCGCCGATGGTCGTGTCGAGGCCATGAATCTCCCAGCCTTCAAGCTGCCCGCACCGCGCCCCGCGACTCCGGCCGCGACAGTGAAGGCCGGGGCTCCCAGCGCCTCCGGTGCGCTCCAGACGATCCCGCGTGCGCCGCGCGACCGGCCGTTGCCGCTGTCGTTCGCGCAGCAGCGCCTCTGGTACCTCCAGGAGCTGGAGCCGGAGAGCACCGCCTACAACAACGCGATCATCTTCCGGCTCACCGGGGCGCTGGATGCCGCCGCGCTCCAGACGGCGCTCCACTCGCTCGTGGAGCGCCATGAGGTCCTGCGCACCACCTATGCCCTGGGTGACACCGGGGCCGTGCAGGTCATCCACGCGACCGGCACCCTGCCCCTGGAGACGGAGGACGTTCCCGGCGACACGGCCGAGGCACGCGAGGCCGCCATGCTTCGCCGCTGCCAGGCGTACACCGCGACGCCCTTCCACCTGGACACAGGGCCCGTGGCCCGCGCGCTGCTGCTGCGGCTGGATCCGGACACGCACGTCCTCCACCTGCTCCTGCACCACGTCGTCTCCGACGCCTGGTGCACCCTGGTCCTCAGCCGCGAGCTTCCGGTCCTCTACGCCTGCGCCAGCGCGGGTGTTCCCTCCGTCCTGCCGCCCCTGCCGGTGCAGTACGCCGACCATGCCGTGTGGCAGCGCGCGTGGCTGACCGGGCCGGTGCTGGAGGAACAGGCCCGCTGGTGGAAGGACCTGCTCCAGGGCACGCCGCCATTGGAGCTGCCCACCGACCGTCCCCGCCCCGCCGCGCAGTCCTACGCGGGCGCCGCGCACGCCTTCCACCTGCCTCGCGAGCTGTCCGAGCCGCTCCTCGCGCTGGGCCGCCGTGAAGGCGCCACGTCCTTCATGGTCCTGATGGCGTTGTTCCAGGTGCTGCTCTCCCGCACGTCCGGACAGGACGACTTCGCGGTGGGCACGCCCATCGCGGGCCGCTCGCGCCCCGAGGTGGAAGGCCTGCTGGGCTGCTTCGTCAACACGCTCGCCTTCCGCGCGAGGCTCGACGGGGCTCCGGGCTTCCGGGAGCTCGTCTCGCGAGTGAAGCAGCAGGCCCTGGGCGGTTACGCACGCCAGGACATGCCCTTCGAGCAGCTGGTGGACGTGCTCCAGGCGCCACGCGACCTGAGCCGCACGCCGGTGTTCCAGACCGTCCTCAACGTCATCAACGTGCCCGAGGCCCAGACGACCGGAGGCGCAGGGCTCCAGATTGGCGGCGTGGACGTGCCGGTGACGACGTCCAAGTTCGACCTGTCCCTGGAGGTCTGGGAACAGCGCGACGGCCTGCGCTGCCGCCTGGAGTACGCCACCGCCCTCTTCGACGCCGCGACCCTGGAGCGCATGGCGGAGCACCTGTTCGTGCTGGCGAAGGCGGTCGTCGCCACACCGGACGCACCGGTCTCCACCCTGTCGCTGCTCACGCCGGCCGCGCGCGAACAGGTGCTGCGCGGTTGGAACGACACGCGAGTGGACTTCCCCGCTGGCGCCACGCTCCACCACCTCTTCGAGTCCCAGGCCGACCGCACGCCGGAGGCCATCGCGCTCCAGTTCGAGGACCAGCGCCTCACGTACGCGCAGCTCGAAGCCCGGGCCAACCAGCTCGCGCACCACCTGCGCGCGCAAGGCGCGGGGCCGGAGACGCTCGTGGGCGTCTGCATGGAGCGCTCGCTGGAGATGGTCGTCGCCCTCCTGGGCGTCCTGAAGTCCGGCGCGGCCTACGTCCCGCTGGATCCAGCCACGCCCACGGAACGGCTCGCCGGGATGTTGGAGGACACCGCTTCGCCCGTGCTCCTCGTGCAAGAGCGCTTCCGCGCCGCGCTGACTCCACACTCCGAGCACGTCATCGCGCGAGCTGTTCAGGAACGCGTCAGCACCGCGCACGTCCCCCCGCGAGACGTGCAGAAAGCCGCCAGCACTGCACTGCCGCCCCAGACTGCGCACGGCATCGCGCGGCCTGCGCCGGAGGACGCCCACGTCGCGCGACCTCCGCGTGCCGCGCGAGATGCGCAGGAAGCCGTCAGCACCGCGATGCCTCTCCGCGCTGCGCATGTCATCGCGCTCGACACCCAGTGGGAGGCCATCGCGCGCGAGCCCACCGTCCGGCCTTCGCCGCTTGCCGGTGAGGACTCGCTCGCCTACGTCATCTTCACGTCTGGCAGCACGGGCCGTCCCAAGGGCGCGATGAACGCGCACGCAGGTGTCGTCAACCGACTGCGCTGGATGCAGGGGCGCTACGGCCTGACGCCGTCGGACACGGTGCTGCAGAAGACGCCGTTCAGCTTCGACGTGTCCGTCTGGGAGTTCTTCTGGCCCCTGATGACGGGCGCGCGGCTGGTGCTCGCGCGGCCCGGCGGACACCAGGACCCGGACTACCTGGTGGCGCTGATGGCGCGCGAGGGCGTGACGACCACGCACTTCGTGCCGTCCATGCTGCGCGCCTTCGTGGAGGAGCCCGGCCTGGAATCCCTGCCGCGCCTGCGCCAGGTGATGTGCAGCGGCGAAGCCCTGCCCACGGACCTGGTACTCCGCGCCCAGGCGCGCCTGCCGCACACCACGCTGCACAACCTCTACGGCCCCACCGAGGCCGCCGTGGACGTGACGTCCTGGGAGTGCCCGCGAGACGAAGCCCTGCGAGTCGTGCCCATCGGCCGGCCCGTGGCCAACACTCGCATGTACGTCCTGGATGCCCACGGTCAGCCCGCGCCCGTAGGCATCCCGGGCGAGCTGTTCATCGGCGGCGTGCAGGTGGGCCGGGGCTACTGGCGCCGCCCTGCCCTCACCGCCGAGCGCTTCATCCCCGACGCCTTCAGTGACATGCCCGGCGCGCGCCTGTACCGCACGGGCGACATCGCCCGGTGGCGCACGGACGGCACGCTGGAGTACCTGGGCCGCGCCGACTTCCAGGTGAAGCTGCGAGGCTTCCGCATCGAACCAGGCGACATCGAAGCCGCGATCCAGTCCTGGCCCGGCGTGCGCGACACCGTGGCCATCGTGCGCCAGGAAGGCACGGGAGGACCTCGCCTCGTCGCCTACGTCCGCATCGACGGCGGGACGCTCGACACGGCGGGGCTGCGCGCGTTCCTGCACTCGCGGCTGCCCGAGTACATGGTGCCCTCCGCCATCGTCCGCCTGGACGCCCTGCCGCTCACGTCCAGCGGCAAGGTGGACCGCAAGGCCCTGCCCGCGCCGGACGCGCCCACCGCCAACCGCGCGGAGCCCATCGCCCCGCGCGACAACACCGAGCGCGCCCTGGCGGACATCTTCGCGCAGGTGCTCGGCATCGCGCGGGTCGGCGTGAGGGACAGCTTCTTCGAACTGGGCGGACACTCGCTGCTCGCGACCCAGGTGGCCGCGCGTGTGCGGGCTCGCCTGGGCCAGGAGGTGCCGCTGCGCACGCTGTTCGAAGCCCCCACCGTGGAGGCGCTCGCCCGGCGCATCACTCCGTCCAGCCCGGTGGCGCCCGCGCCAGCCGAGCCGCGGAAGGCCGAGCCCACTGGCCTCACGCCGTTGACCCGTGGCGTGCGGCCCGCCGTGCTGCCGCTGTCGTTCGCGCAGCAGCGGCTGTGGTTCATCCATCAACTGGGCACCGCGGACACGGCCTACAACATGCCGTTCTCGCTCCGGCTGGAAGGCACGCTGGATCTCGGCGCGCTCCAGCGGAGCTTCGACCGGCTGGTGCGCCGGCATGAAGTCCTGCGCACCACGTTCCGCGAGTACGAAGGCGCCCCGGAGCAGGTCATCCACGCGCCCGGTCCGCTGCCCCTGCGCCAGGTGGACCTCACCGGCATCCCGGACCTGGAGCAGCGGCACGCCGAAGCCACCAGGCTCGCCCGCGAAGAGGCGCGCACCCCGTTCGACCTGGAGCAGGGTCCCCTCCTCCGGGCCCTGTTGCTGAAGCTGTCGCCCACGGAGCACGTGCTGGTGCTGAACCTGCACCACATCGTCTCCGACGGCTGGTCCACCGGAGTCCTGGTGCGCGAGATGGGCGCGCTCTACGCCGCGCTCTCCAGGAACCTCCCCTCCCCGCTGCCCGAGCTGCCAGTGCAGTACGCCGACCACGCGCTGTGGCAACGCGACTGGTTGCAGGGCGCGGTGCTGGACGCGCAGCTCGGCTACTGGCGGCGGCAGCTGGAAGGCGCGCCGTCGCACCTGGAACTGCCCACGGACCATCCGCGTCCGGCCCGGCAGACCTTCCAGGGCGCCCTGATGCCCTACACCCTCCCGCGGGCCTCCAGCGAAGCCCTGGAGGCCCTGGCGAAGCACGAGGGCGCCACGCCGTACATGGTGCTGCTGGCCGCGTTCCAGGTGCTGCTCGGCCGCTACGCCGGCCAGGACGATGTGCTGGTGGGCTCGCCCATCGCGGGCCGCCGCCACGCCGAATCCGAGGCGCTCATCGGCTACTTCGCCAACACCGTCGTCCTGCGCACCCGGCTGCGCGAGGACGACACCTTCCACTCCCTGCTGGCGCGCGTGCGGGACACCACCCTGGGCGCCTACGAGCACCAGGACCTCCCATTCGAGAAGCTCGTCGAGGTGTTGCACCCCGCACGCGACGCATCCCGCACGCCGCTCTTCCAGGTCACGTTCACGCTGCAGAACGCACCGCTGCCGCCGCTGGCCCTGCCCGGCCTGACGTTCCAGCCGATGAACGCCGACCCGGGCGCCATCCGCTTCGACCTGGAGCTGCTGCTGCACCGCTCGCCCGAGGGCTTCACGGGAGGCCTCAACTTCAACACCGCCCTGTTCACACCTGGAACGGTGGCCGGGATGGCCCGGCACCTGAACGTGCTGCTCGAAGCCGCGGTGGCTGCGCCCGGGACGCCGCTCACGCACCTGCCGCTGCTGACGCCCGAGGAGCGGAACCAGGTGCTCTCCACCTGGAACGACACCGCGACGGAGTATCCACGTGACGCCTCCGTGCCCGCGCTGTTCGCGGAGCAGGCCGCGCGCACGCCGGACGCCATCGCCGTGAGGATGCCCGCGAGTCCGGGGGCCTTCCTCTCGCCGGACATGGGGCCAGGTGCAGCGCGAGAGTTCACGTATGGCGAACTGGATCGCCGCTCGAACCAGCTCGCGCACCATCTGCGCCGGCTGGGCGTGCGGCCTGGGGACCGCGTGGGGCTGTGCGTGGAGCGTTCGCCGGAGCTCGTCGTCGGCATGCTCGGCATCCTCAAGACGGGCGCGGCCTACGTGCCTGTGGAGGCGAAGGCCCCTGCGGACCGCACGGCCTGGGTGCTCCAGGAGGCGGGCGTCGGCGTACTCGTCACGCAGGAAGCGCTGGCGGATGAGCTGCCGGCGGTGACCGGGCTGCTCGTGCTGATGGACGCGGAAGCGGACCTGATCGCGAAGCAGCCGGTCACGCCGCTGGACGTGCGGGTGCCCGCGGAGGCGCTCGCCTACGTGATGTTCACGTCAGGCAGCACCGGCCGTCCCAAGGGTGTCTGCGTACCCCACCGGGGCATCGTGCGCCTCGTCCGGGGCAATGGCTTCATCGCCTTCGGTCCGGAGCAGGTGTTCCTCCAGGCCGCGCCGGTCGCGTTCGACGCCTCCACGCTGGAGCTCTGGGGCGCGCTGCTGCATGGCGCGAAGCTGGTGCTCGCACCGCCGCAGGCGCTCTCGCTGTCGGAGCTGGGCACGCTGCTCGCCGTGGAGGGCGTCACCACGCTGTGGCTCACCGCCGCCCTCTTCGAGCAGATGGTCCTTCACGAAGGCGCCTCGGCCGCGGGCGTGCGGCAGGTGCTGGCGGGCGGGGACGTGCTGCCCGTGCCTCGCGTGCGGGAACACCTGTCACGGATGGCGCCGGACGCCGTGCTCGTCAACGGGTACGGCCCCACGGAGAACACCACCTTCTCCACCACGCACACGCTGCGGGCGAGGAACACCGTGGAGCGCTCGGTCCCCATTGGCCGGCCGCTGGCGAACTCCACCGCGTGGGTGCTGGACGCGCACCTCCAGCCCCTGCCGCCGGGACTCCCCGGCGAGCTGTACGTCGGCGGTGACGGTCTGGCCTGGGGCTACCTCCAGAGGCCGGACCTCACCGCCGAGCGATTCATCCCCCATCCCCACTCCGCCACGCCGGGCGCCCGCCTGTACCGCACGGGTGACCGGGCGCGCTGGCGCGTCGATGGCACGCTCGAGTTCCTGGGCCGCACCGACTTCCAGCTCAAGCTGCGCGGCTTCCGCATCGAACCCGGAGAAGTGGAGGCCGTGCTGCGCGAGGCTCCGGACGTGCGCGAGGCCATGGTGCTCGCGCGCGAGGATGTTTCCGGTGAGAAGCGGCTCGTGGCCTACGTGGTCCTCGAAGGAGACAGCGCCAGCACCGACCGCGTGAAGACCCACGCGCAGCGACAGCTCCCCGACTACATGGTGCCGTCCGCATGGGTGGCGCTGACATCCCTGCCGCTGACAACGAACGGCAAGGTGGACCGCAAGGCCCTGCCCGCGCCCGAAGCGCCCCGGTCAACCGGGTCCACGCGCGAAGCCCCCCGCAACGCGGTGGAGACCCAGCTCGCGGCCATCTGGGCGGAGGTGCTGCACCTGGACGCCGTGGGCATCCACGATGACTTCTTCGACCTGGGAGGCCATTCGCTCCTAGCCACGCAGGTGGTGTCGCGGATCCGCTCGGTGCTGGGCGTGGAGCTGCCCTTGGGGGAGCTGTTCAACGCGCCCACGGTGGCCGCGCTCGCCCGGCACCTGGGCGCCACCACGAATCGCAGCGAGCACGTGCCGCCGCTCATCCGGGCCCCGAGGCCCCCGCTGCTGCCGCTGTCATTCGCGCAGCAGCGGCTGTGGTTCATCGACCAGCTCGAACCGGGCAGCGCCCTCTACAACATGCCCGTCGCCCTGCGGCTGCTCGGCGCGCTGGACGAGGCCGCGCTGAAGGGGAGCCTGGACGCGCTGATGGCGCGGCACGAATCCCTGCGCACCACCTTCCGCACGGAAGCGGGCCAGCCGGTGCAGCACATCCACACGCAGGCCACCGTGCCGCTGGAGCGCGTGGACCTGACCCCGTTGGAGGACACCGAGGCCCGGCTGCGCGAAGCGGAGCGCCGGGTGACGGAGGAGTCCCAGCGGCCGTTCGACCTGGAGCAGGGCCCCGTCATCCGAGCCCTGCTGCTCAGGCTCGCGGCCGAGGAGTACGTGCTGGTGCTGCACCTCCACCACATCGTCAGCGACGGCTGGTCCCTGGGCGTGATGGTGCGCGAGCTCACCGCCCTCTACGCGGCCCTGCGTGAAGGCCGTCCGCCCGCGCTCCCGGAGCTGCCCGTGCAGTACGCGGACTTCGCGCTCTGGCAGCGCGCCTGGCTCCAGGGGGAGGCGCTGGAGGCGCAGCTCGCATGGTGGACCCGGCAGCTCGAAGGAGCCCCCCGGGCGCTGGAACTGCCCACCGACAAGCCCCGCCCCGCCGTCTCCACCCAGCGTGGCGACACGGTGCCGGTGCACCTGCCCCTCGCCCTGTCCGAGCGCGTGGAGGCCCTGGCGAAGCAGGAAGGCGCCACGCCCTTCATGGTGCTGCTCGCGGCCTTCCAGACGGTGCTGCACCGCTACTCCGGCCAGGACGACGTGCTGGTGGGCACGCCCATCGCGAACCGCCGCCACGCGGAGACCGAGGGCCTCATCGGCTTCTTCGTCAACACGCTGGTGCTGCGTGGGAGCTTCGGCGCCCGGGCGACGTTCCGGGAGTTGCTGGCGCAGGTGCGCGCCACGACGTTGGGCGCCTACGAGCACCAGGACGTCCCCTTCGAGCGGCTGGTGGAGTCCCTGCAAACGACGCGCGACCTGGGGCGCATGCCGCTGTTCCAGGTGATGTTCGCGCTCCAGAACGCGCCGGTGCCGGAGCTGTCGCTGCCCGGCCTCACCGTGCGCCCGGCAGTCCTCGCGGAGCGGACCACGTCGCAGTTCGACCTGAGCCTGGAGCTGGACCGCCGTGAGGACGGCTTCCGGGGCAAGCTCGAATACGCCACGGACCTCTTCGAGCGTCCCACCATGGCGCGGCTTCTCACCCACCTCCGGGTGCTGCTGGAGGATGTGCTCACGGATCCGGATGGACCGCTGTCCGGACTGTCCCTCGTTTCGGAGGAGGAACGGCGACAGCTCCTGGGCGACCTGGCCGGAGGCGTGTCGCCCTTCGATGGTGACGGCACGCTGCACGGCCGCTTCGAGGCGCAGGTGGCGCGGACTCCGGACGCGGACGCCTTGGTGTTCGGGGACACGACCCTGTCGTTCCAGCAGCTCAACGCACGGGCCAACCGGCTCGCCTGGCACCTGAAATCGCTGGGCGTGGGCCCGGAGGTCACGGTGGGCCTGTGCCTGGAGCGCTCGGTGGAGGCCATCGTCGCGCTGCTCGCGGTGAACAAGGCCGGGGGCGCCTTCGTGCCGCTGGATCCGTCGGCCCCCGCCGCGCGCAAGTCGTTCGTCCTCAAGGACTGTGGCGCGTCCGTACTGGTGACGACGCAGGCCCTACTGGAGGCGTGGCGCCCGGACGTGCCCCACCTGGTGCGGATGGACGCAAAACCTGTCCGACTGTCCGACAGGTTCTCGGAGGCCGCCCCGGCGGCAGAGGAAGGCCCGGAACTTGTCCGACTGTCCGACAGGTTCTCGGACAGCCCGGCGCCGACGGCGGAGGACGGATCGGAACCTGTCCGGCTGCCCGACAGGTCTTTAGAAGACGCACCGGCGGAGGAGGAACACCCGGAACCTGTCCGACTGTCCGACAGGTTTTTGGAAACCGCCCCGGCGGCGGGGGGCGACTCGGAACCTGTCCGACTGTCCGACAGGTTTTCGGACAACCTGCCGCAGACCGCGGTGCCGGGGAACCTCGCCTACGTCATCTACACCTCCGGCTCCACCGGCACGCCCAAGGGCGTGATGGTGCGCCACCGTTCGGTGCTCCACCTGCGCCATGCGCTCTCGCGGACCGTGTACGCGGGACAGCCGCCGGGGCTCCGGGTCGGCGTCAACGCGCCGTTGTTCTTCGACGCGTCCGTGTACCAGCTCCTCTGGCTCGTGGATGGCCACTGCGTGTGCCTGGTCCCGGGGGACCTCCGGCTGGAGCCGGAGCGAATGCTCACGTGGCTGGAGCAGACGCGGGTGGATACGTTGGACGTCACCCCCGCGCAGCTGAAGCTCCTGCTGGATGCGGGGATGTTGGAGCGCCCCCGCCTGCCGTCACTGCTGCTGGTGGGCGGCGAGGCCCTGGACGAAGTGCTCTGGCGGCGGCTCGCCGCGACCCGGCGCACTCGGGCCTTCAACACCTACGGCCCCACCGAGTGCACCGTGGCGACCACCGCGTGGGAGCTGGAGGAAACGTCCCCCGCGCTGCCCGTCATCGGCCGGCCGTTCGACAACCTGCGCGCGTACGTGCTCGATGAACGGCAGGAACTGGTGCCCTTCGGCCTGCCGGGAGAGCTGTGCTTCGCCGGAGAAGGCGTCGCGCGCGGCTACCTGGGCCGGCCGCACCTGACCGCCGAGCGCTTCATGCCGGACCCGTTCGGCACGGAGCCTGGAACGCGCCTGTACCGCACGGGCGACAAGGCCCGGTGGCGCGAGGACGGGACGCTCGAGTTCATGGGCCGCCTGGACTTCCAGGTGAAGCTGCGAGGCCACCGCATCGAGCTGGGCGAAATCGAGTCCACGCTGCGCGCCCACCCCGGCGTCCGGGATGCGGTGGCCCTGGTACGCGAGGACGTTCCGGGCGACGCGCGCCTCGTTGCCTACGTCACGCCGGAGGTGGACGCCGCTCCGCTGCACGAGCACCTGCGAAGGCACCTGCCCGATTACATGGTGCCGGCCGTCCTCCTCGCCGTGCCCGTCCTGCCCCTGACTCCAAACGGAAAGGTGGACCGCAAGGCCCTGCCCGCACCGGACGCGTCGTCGCGCTCGGTACGTGCCTTCGAGCCTCCCGCGACCCCCACCGAGGAGCGCCTCGCCGCCATCTGGGAGGAGCTGCTCCGCGTGTCCGGCGTGGGCCGTCACGACAACTTCTTCGAGCTGGGTGGGCATTCGCTGTTGGCCACGCAGATGGTGTCGCGCGTGCGCACCCACTTCGGTGTGGAGTTGCGCGTCCGGGCCCTCTTCGAAACGCCGACCGTAGCGGGCATCGCCCGGCGGCTGATGGACGCGGCGTCCACGCCCACGCTGCCGCCGCTGACGAGGACTCAGGGAGACGAACTCGCGCCCCTGTCCTTCGCGCAGCAGCGGCTGTGGTTCATCGACCAGTTGGAGCCGGGCAGCCCGCTCTACAACATGCCCTTCGCGCTGCGGCTGTCCGGAGCGCTGGACGTCCCCGCCCTCCAGCGGGCCTTCGACGCGCTGGTGCAGCGGCACGAAACCCTGCGCACGACGTTCGAGGCGCACGACGGAACGCCACGTCAGCGCATCCATCCCGCGCCCACGGGAATGCTGCGCACGGAGGACCTGGTGGCCCTGCCCGCGGACGCGCGTGAAGCCGAGGTGTGGCGCCGGGTGGACGCGGAGGCGCTGCGGCCCTTCGACCTGGGCACGGGTCCCCTCGCGCGCTTCACCCTGCTGCGGCTGGATGCGCGGGAGCACGTGCTCCTGCTGTGCACGCATCACAGCGTCTCCGATGGCTGGTCCTTCGGCGTGCTCGTGCGCGAGCTGGTGGCGCTCTACGAAGCCTTCCGCCACGGCCAGCCGTCGCCACTGCCGGAGCTGCCCGTGCAGTACGCGGACTTCTCCCGGTGGCAGGCCGCGTGGCTGGAAGGCCAGGTGCTGGAGGGACAGCTCGACTGGTGGAAGCGCCAGCTCGAAGGGGCGCCGCATGCGCTGGCGCTGCCCACGGACCGGCCCCGTCCGGCCCGCCGCTCCGCACAGGGAGCGCGGTGGCCCGTCCAGCTGACACCGGCCTCGAGTGACGCAGTGGAAGCGCTGGCGAAGCGGGAAGGCGCCACGCCCTTCATGGTGCTCGTGGCCGCATTCCAGCTGCTGCTGTCGCGGTACTCCGACCAGGACGACGTGCTCGTGGGCACGCCCATCGCGAACCGCCGTCACGCGGAGACCGAAGGCCTCATCGGCTTCTTCGTCAACACGCTGGTCCTCCGCGCCCGCTTCACCGCGGACACGTCGTTCCGGAAGGTCCTCGCGCAGGTGCGTGCGACCACGCTCGGCGCATACGAACACCAGGACATCCCCTTCGAGCGGCTGGTGGACGCGCTCCAGCCCGAACGCGACCTGGGCCGCACGCCGCTCTTCCAGTCCCTCTTCGCGCTGCACAACACGCCGGAGCCAGAGGTCGCCCTCCCGGGCCTCACGCTGAAGGCGGTGGAGGTCACTCCCTCGGCGGCGAAGTTCGATCTGGACCTGGCCCTCACCCGGCAGCCCGACGGCTTCCAGGGTGCGCTCACGTACAGCACGGACCTCTTCGACGCCGCCACGGTCCAGCGGCTGGTGGAGCGCTGGAGCACGCTGCTGGAGACAGTCCTCACCAATCCCGACGCCCCCCTGGACCGGCGGCCGTTGCTGACGGACGAGGAGCTTCGCCAGATGCACGTCCCGAAGACACCGGACGCCCGTCCCTCCGAAACCCCGGTGGTCGCGCCCCGCGATGACATGGAGCGGGAGCTGGTGGCGCTGTGGGAGGAGCTGCTGGGCGTCCGTCCCATTGGCGTGACGCGTCCGTTCTTCGACCTGGGCGGTCACTCCCTGCTCGCCGTGAAGCTGATGGCGCGCATCCGGGAGCGCTTCCACCGCGAGCTGCCCCTGGCCGCCCTCTTCCAGGCGCCCACGGTGGAGACGCTGGCCCGGCTGCTACGACAGGCCCCCGCAGTCTTCACCCCGCTCGTGCCCATCCAGCGCGAGGGCTCGCAGCGGCCCTTCTTCTGCGTCCACCCCGTGGGCGGCAACGTGCTCGCGTACGCGGCGTTGGCGAAGCAGCTGGGCCCGGACCAGCCCTTCTACGGGCTCCAGTCCCAGGGGCTCGATGGAAGCCGTCCGCCGCTCGACACGGTGGAGGCGATGGCGGCGCTCTACGTGTCCGCCGTGCGCACCGTGCAGCCCCAGGGTCCCTACCGGCTGGGCGGCTGGTCCATGGGAGGCGTGGTGGCCTTCGAGATGGCCCGTCAGCTCCAGGCCCGGGGCGAGGCCGTGGAGCTCGTGGCCCTCATCGATGCGAGCCCGGCGACGGACGACCGCGTGCCGCTCGACGTGGACGACGCAGGCCAGGTCGCCGCGCTGTTCGAGCTCGACCAGGGCCAGCTCGCGGCGCCGGAAGCGGCCACGGAGGCGGGGCGCACGCTCCTGCACGTCTTCACCCGCAACCTGCGCGCCCTGAAGCACCACCATCCCGGAACGTTCACCGGCCGCGTCCTCCTGCTCCAGGCGGGCGAAGACCCGGCACGCGGCGACGACGGATGGAGCGCGCACGTTCAGGGCGAGCTGACGCGGGAGGTGCTCCCCGGCGCCACCCACTACACGCTGCTGCGTGCCCCCCATGTCCAACGGCTCGCGGAGCGGCTGACGGAGGCGCTCCAGCCAATGGAATGGGACACGTCTCGATGACCGCGCCCCATCCATGGCGCCCTACCCGCTCAGGGTGACGGCACCAGCCCCGCGCCGGGCTTCACCAGCACGACGCGGGAGTAGGCCATCTGGAAGCCCAGGCGCATGGCGTTGCGCTCCGTGGGGATGCCCGGCGAGGACATGATGGCCGCCAGATCACTGCCCTTCTCCAGCCCCCGCGCCAACCGCGCGGCGATGAGAGCCTGCTGCACGCCGCGCCGCCGGTACGCCGGCAGCACGGACGTGCCGAACAGGGACGTGAGCCCGTCGCCCACCTCGCAGCTCCCGGCCCCCGCGGCCACGCCATCAATCCACGCGACATACGAGTCCGAGCTGGGGTTGCGCGCGGCCTTCAGGCCCATCTCCCAGAAGACCTCCGACATCGACTCGCCTTCCGGGACGAAGCCGCTGCCGGCGACCTCCACGAACCTGCGCACCGCCACGTCGTCGGACGGGTCCACCCGCTCGACGCGCAGCCCGGCGGGAGTGCCCTGGACCAGCCGCGACAGGTCCTCTCCCGCCTGCAGCGTCCGGTACAGCACCGTCTCGAACTCGCGCAGCACGAAGCCCCGGTCCGCCAGCCCCTTCAGCAGGGACTGGGGCGCGAAGGGGCTCAGCTCCGCCTTGGGCTCCACGCCACGCGACGCGAAGAAGTCCACCAGCGCGTCCAGCTCCGCGTCCGTGACGTCACGATCGAAGCCGTAGCCGGACGACTTGTTGATGTAGGACCCCACGCCGCCGAACGTCATCCAGCCGTCCGCGAGCGGCGCGGAGGCCGTCGAAAGCGCCACCGCGGAGGTGGCCAGCTTGCGTTCAAACCGCCGGGCAATCTCCACCAGGTTCACGTCGTTCATCCGCCCCATTTACACCGGGCCGGGCCTCCGCGTCAGTGCGCGCAGATACTCCCCAGACCGTCGCCCAGGCTCCGCGTGTCCCGGACCCCGGGCCCCAGCAGCCGCACCTGCTCGGGCACGTAGGTGGAGACCATGTCGAACACGGTGCGCAGGGCCCGTGTGCCCAGCCCCTCCCGCGCCGCGTTTCACAGACGAGGAGTGGGCCGAGCACGGACCGGCGCTCGTGGCGTAGGGATTGGCGGCCTGCTGGAGGCAAGCAGGCCTGCTCACGAGCCCTGCCTGGCAATGGCATCCAGCGGCTCGCGCTCTAAGCCAGGGGAAGTAAGTCCTGTCAGGGGGTAGCGCGAGGCGCAAGCAGACTGAGCCGTCCTGAGCGCCGCAAGCGGTGCAGCAGTCGGACGGCTTCCGGATAGAACGCCTCGCGCTGCTCGGTC
>NZ_RAVY01000299.1:0-7991 GCF_003611625.1 Corallococcus sp. CA054B | reverse complement strand
GAGGGGGGAGGCTTGGGAACCGCGAGCGGCCTGGTAGGGGCCGGAGCGGGCGCCGCCACGGGGGCGTCGCCTTCATCCAGCAGTTCCTTCAGGTCCGCGAGCGGATCCGCCTCGTCCGGGGGAGACGGCATGTGCGCGTCCCAGGTTACCGACCACGGGGGGTTTCCACCAGTTACGCGATGGAAACCGCGCCGCTTCGCCTGCCTGGTGGGAGGCGGACGGCACGGTCCGCTCGACGTGGAGGGGGCGGGACGTTAGCCAATGGAGCAAACATCACACCTCGCCTTGCCTCTCCTCGGGAGGGGATGACAGCTTCGGACCACTCCTATGGCCATCCGCTACACCCTGCCCAACGGGCTCACCGTCGTTTTCGAGGAGCAGCACGCCGCCAAGGTCGCGGCCTTCCAGGTCTGGGTCAAGGCCGGCAGCGCGGACGAAAGGCCGGACCAGGCCGGACTCGCCCACCTGCACGAGCACATGCTCTTCAAGGGCACGGAGCGCCGGGGGCCCGGTGAAATCGCCCGGGACATCGAGGCGCACGGCGGCGAAATCAACGCCTGGACGTCCTTCGACCAGACCGTCTACCACATCGTCATCGCCAGCCAGTACGCCCGCACGGGCCTGGACATCCTGGGGGACGCGGTGCGCCGCTCCGCGTTCGACAAGGACGAGCTGGCGCGCGAAATCGAAGTCGTGTGCGAGGAGATCAAGCGCAGCTACGACTCGCCGTCGCGCCGCGCCTCCCGCGGGCTGTTCACCACCGCGTTCCAGACGCACCCCTACCGGCTGCCCGTCATCGGCACCGAGGAGAGCGTGCGCAGCTTCACCCGCGAGAAGGTGCTGGAGTTCTACCACCGGCACTACACGCCCAAGAACCTGGTGCTGTCCGTCGCGGGCGACCTGAACGAGGCGGAGCTGCGCCAGTGGGTGGAGGAGATCTTCGGCGGTGACTGGGGCCGCCCCTACGCGGGTCCGGTGGAGCGTCCGCGCGACGCAGCCCCCACGGGCCGCCGCGTGCTCGTCCAGACGGAGGACGTGAAGGAGGTCTACCTGCACCTGGCCTTCGCCATCCCGGAATTGGAGCACCCGGACGTGCCCGCGCTGGACGTGCTGGCGATGATCGCCGGCCAGGGCAATTCGTCGTGGCTGGTGCGCGAGGTGAAGCGCCGCCAGCACCTGGTGAACGACGTGCACGCGTCCGCGTACACGCCCAAGGACCCGGGCATCTTCTCCGTGTCGCTGACGCTGCCGCCCACGCAGGTGCAGAAGGCGCTCACGCAGACGGCGCGCGTGCTGGAGGCGATGCGCACCACGACCGTGCCCCTGGACGAGCTGCGCACGGTGCAGGCGGTGGTGGAGGCGGAGTCCGTCTACCGCAAGGAGACGGTGCAGGGCACCGCGCGCAACCTGGGCTCGTACCAGACGTCCCCCGGGGGCCTGGAGTCGGAGGCCCGCTACCTGGAGGACATCCGCAACCTGAAGCCGGAGGACCTGCGCCGCGTGGCCCAGAAGTACCTGCGGCTGGAGCACGCCGTCGTCACCGCGCTGGTGCCGCCCGCCGCGGAGCTGACGGAGGCCCACGTGCACGCCGCGCTGGATGAGGCGGCGAAGAGCCCCGGCCTCACGCCCCCGGAGCGCGCCGCGAAGCAGCGTCCCCCGGACGCCCCGCCCCGTCCGGCCCGGAGCGCCATCGCGTCCGCGCGTTCGGAGGTGGTGCAGGAGAAGCTGCCCTCCGGCGCCACGCTCATCATCCGCGTGGAGCCGCACGTGCCGCTGTTCTCCATGCGCGCGGCCTTCATTGGCGGCGCGCGCTACGAGACGCCCGAGAACAACGGCATCACCACGCTGCTCAGCCGCACCCTCACCAAGGGCACCACCACCCTCAGCGCGGATGACATCAGCCAGCTGGGGGACCTGTACGTGAGCAACATCAGCGGCCAGGGCGGCCGCAACTCCATCAGCCTGAAGGCGGACTTCCTGTCGCGCTACTTCGAGCCCGGCTTCCGGCTGTTCGCGGACGTGCTGCTCAACCCCGCCTTCCGCGAGGAGGAGGTGGCGCGGGAGCGCGCGCTGCTGCTCCAGGACATCCTCACCCGCGAGGACAAGCCGTCGAGCGTGGCCTTCGAGCTGTTCTCGCGCACGCTCTACCAGGAGCACCCGTACCGGATGTCCCTCTTGGGTGAGAAGGCGTCCGTGGAGGCGCTGGGGCCCGAGCAGCTGCATGCGTACCACCGCGCGCACATGGACCCGTCGCAGATGACGCTCAGCGTGGTGGGCGACGTGGACGTGGATCAGGTGCGGGCGCTGGCGAACGAGTACTTCGGGAAGTCGCGCGGCGGCGCGGTGGCCCCGAAGCAGGTGCGGCCGGAAGCGCCTCCGTCCGCTCCGCGCACGGAGAAGCAGGTGCTCGCGCGCGCGCAGACGCACCTGGTGCTGGGCTTCCAGGCGGCGCGGATGAACGACTCGTGGCGGGTGGTGCTGGACGTGCTGTCCACGGTGCTGTCGGGCCAGGGCGGGCGCCTCTTCATCGAGCTGCGCGACAAGCGCTCCATGGCCTACAGCGTGAGCAGCTTCTCCATGGACGGGTTGGAGCCCGGCTACTTCGCCGTCTACATGGGCACGAGCCCGGAGAAGGTGGACGCGGCGGTGGAGGGCATGCGCCGCGAGCTGCAGCGGATCCGCGACGAGCCGATTCCGGCCGCGGAGCTGGAGCGCGCCAAGCAGCACATCATCGGGGCGTATGAAATCGACCTGCAGCGCAACAGCGCCCGCGCGACGCTGCTGGCGCTGGACACCTGCTACGGCATCGGGCTGGACAACTTCCTGCACTACTCCGAGCACGTGGCGAAGGTGACGGCGGAGGACGTGCAGGAGGTGGCCCGCCGGGTCATCGACTTCGACCGCATGGCCATGGCCATCGTCGGGCCGTAGGTCCTCCCATCGCGAGCGTGGAAGCGTCACGACGACGGCGCTTCCACGCCGCACCGGGTGCGGTAGAAGGGGCGCCATGTCCCAGACCTACCTGTCACTCACCGTGGATATCGCGGAGGACTCCTCCGAAATCCTCCAGGACCTGCTCCATGAGGCCGGCGCCCTGGGCCTGGAGGTCCGCGACGCGGAGATGCCCACCATGCCGGGCATGCGCGCGCCCGTGAAGGGCGAGTCCATCGTCGTCGCCTACTTCGAGGACCGCGAGAGTGCGGAAGAAGCCCGCGACGCGGTGGCGGAGAGCCACCCCAACGCGCGCCTGTCCCTGGATGAGCAGCCCCAGCAGGACTGGAGCAACGAGTGGAAGTCGCTCATCAAGTCCGTGCAGGTGGGCCGCCTGTGGGTGGGCCCGCCCTGGGACGTGGCGAACGCGCCGGCGGACAAGGTGAAGCTCGTCATCGAGCCGAAGATGGCCTTCGGCACGGGGGACCACCCCACCACGTCGCTGTGCCTGGCGGCCGTGGATGACTTCATGTCCACGCACCCGGGCGCGAGCGTCCTGGACGTTGGCACCGGCACGGGCGTGCTCGCCATCGCGGCGAAGAAGCTGGGCGCGGGCCACGTGGTGGGCACCGACAACGACCCCATCTCCGTGGAGCTGGCCCAGGAGAACTGCGCGGACAACCAGACGCCCGACCTGGACATCTCCGGGCGCGAGCTGACGGAGGTGTCCGGCACCTTCGACCTGGTGCTCGCGAACATCCTGGCCAACACGCTGATTGAGTTGGCGCCCCTCATCGTGCCCAAGGCGAAGGACCGGCTGGTGCTGGCCGGCGTGCTCGCGCACCAGCGCGCGGACGTGGAGGCCGCGTTCCGCAACCTGGGGTGCACCGTGCTGGAGGGCGCGCAGCAGGGCGAGTGGGTGCGCATCGACTTGAAGCGCTAGAAACAAGAGGGGGTCGGGCAGCGAACGCGAAGGCTCGCCCACCCGACCCCATCTGGACTCGCGAGGCTTTCCCCCTTGGCGTCAGGACCTCGCGAGTCCCGCCGTGTGCCTGGCGGACATTGCAGTCCGCGTGCCTGCCGCTGAGTCCTCGGAGTTCCAAGGGACGCGGGCGCGGTTGTAGCGGAGCCGGTTACAGGGCTCCCGGCGCGTGTGACCTTCCGCGCTACAGCGGGCCTCAGACGAACGCGAGGGTTCCGGCCGCGCGCAGGGAGCCCACGGCTTCGTTCCGGGTGTTGAGGATGCGCGGCTCCGCGTGATGCTCCAGGCCCGTCATGGGCAGGGACAGGCCCTGCTGTTCCGCGATGAGGCGCAGGACGCCGAGGAGCGCGGGCGCGGCGCAGCGGGCGTCGCCATCCTCCACCTTGACGGCCACGCCCAGTCGGGCCCGGGGCAGCGCGGCGCAGTAGACGCCCTCCGCGCCAATCTTCACCACGGCCTCTCCCCCGAAGGCCGTCATCAGGTCCGTGCACGCGCGGCCTTTGCCCGCGACCAGCTCCGGGTGCGCGAGCATGGCCTCCCGCAGGCGGCGCGCGGCGGGCGCTTCCGAGACGCCGAAGCGGGCCCACGCGGTGGCCATGGCGCTGAGCGGCAGGCCGAAGCAGACGGCGAGGCAGCCGTCCACGGCCTTCACGAGCGCGTCACTCGGCAGGCCCGTCCACTTCGCGATTTCCTCCTGGATGCGCTCCTGCACCGGGTGGCCGTCGCTGGCGTAGCCGTGGACGTCCCAGCCGTGGTGCCGCGCCAGCGCGAGCATCCCCGCGTGCTTGCCGGAGCAGTTGTTCCACCGGGGCGTGAGCACCACGCCCGCCTTGAGCGCCTCCTCCGCGACCGCGGGCGACAGCGGCGGGTGCGGGCCGCACGCGAGGTGGCGCTCCTCGCAGCCGGAGGCGCTCAGCATCTGCATGGCGAGGGCGCGGTGCACGGGCTCGCTGGAGTGGGACGCGCACGAGAGCGCCAGCTCGCGCGGGCCGAAGCCGTAGCGGTCCGCGGCGCCGTCCTGGACCATGGGCAGCGACTGGAAGGGCTTCGCCGCCGAGCGCCAGAAGGTGACGCGCTCCGGGTCGCCCGCGTACGCGACGCGCGTGCCCTCCGCGCTCACCACCGCGACGGACACGGTGTGGAGGGATTCGACGAAGCCGGAGCGGGTGGACTCGATGACGAGGGTGGCCATGGGCGTGGGGCGCGCCATAGCAGGAACGGGACAGGGCCGGGCGCTCGCTGATTTCGGAAAGGGAACCTCTGGACGCCTGGAGGGCTATCCTCCGGGCGCCCTCCCCTTCAAGGAAGCCGCCGTGGTCCGCCTCTTCGTTCCCCTGCCCGACCCCGCTCCCGCCGACGTGACGCTCACGGGCGAGCGCCGCCACTACCTCGTCCACGTGCTGCGGTTGGAGGACGGCGACGCGCTGGAGGTGTTCGACGGCAAGGGCCGCGCCTTCGAGGCGCGCGTCACCGGGCTGGACGCGGAGTCCGTGCGGCTGGTGCTGGGGGCCGTGCGGGTGACGCCGCCCGCGCGCGAGATGAGCGTGCTCCAGGGACTGCCCAAGGGGGACAAGCTGGAGCTGGTGCTGCAGAAGGGCACGGAGCTGGGCGCCACCGCGTTCCATCCCGTGGCCACGGCGCGCAGCGTGGTGAAGCTGGAGCCGAAGCGCGCCGAGGAGCGCACCCAGCGGTGGGCGAAGATCGTGGAGGAGGCCGCGCGCCAGTGCCGGCGCGACGACGTGCCGGTGGTGCATCCGCCCCGGCCGCTGTTGGACGCGGCGCGCGCGCTGACGCCGGGCACGCTGCTGCTGGTGTTGGATGAAGAGGAGTCCGCGGTACCGCTGGGCGAGGCGTTCCGGAGCGTGGCGCCGGGGACGCCGGTGGCGCTGGTGATTGGCCCCGAGGGCGGGCTCGCTCGCGAGGAGGTGGACGGGCTGAGAGGGCTGGGCGCGCGGCCGGTGACGCTGGGCTCGCGCATCCTGCGCACGGAGACAGCGGCGCTCGCGGCGCTCGCGGTGATGCAGCACCTGGACGGGTCGCTCGGTTAGCAGGCGGGCGGACAGTCCCTCCCTGCATCCCGGGTCACGGATCCGTGTGGTGATTCCTACGTTTCTGCCATTCGGGACCTGGCGGGTCCCTCACACGGGAGAGACTCTCATGGGGATCATCGCATTCATCATCATCGGCCTCATCGCGGGCCTCATCGCCCGGGCCATCCTGCCGGGCAAGCAGAGCATGGGGCTGGTGGCCACGACCCTGTTGGGCATGGTGGGTTCTCTGGTGGGCGGCCTCATCGGCTCGCTCTTCGAGCGCAACGGTCGGCTGTTCGACCTGCATGCCTCGGGCATCATCATGTCGGTCGTGGGATCCATCATCGTGCTTCTCCTGGTGGGAGCAGCGGGACGGCGCCGCGTCCACGCCTAGCGTGAGGCGCCCCACACGCACCGTCCCCTGAGGGAGGGTTGTGATGGCGCGAACGAGCCCCTGACGGTTCCTCGGGCGAGGGACCGGCGGGGGCTTGTCCTTTTCTTGCTACAGGCCTGAATGCGGCCTTTCATGGCGACGGTTGTCCGCGTCACCGGGAGGATCCGTTGTCCAAGTGCCTGAAGTGCGGCGCCTCGCTGCCGCCGGTCGGAGATTGCCCCGCTTGCGCCGCCAATGCCGCGCGCCCACCCGCGGTGGCCCCCGTCCCGAGCCTGCTCGACCGCGACATCCATATTGATCGCCGCAAGGCCGGGGACCGCATGGCCCAGGACACGGGTGGCGACCCCATCACCCTGAACAGCGAACCGATGGAGCCGGAGACGCTGCGCGGCACGCCGGCCTTCGCGATGGAGCCGCCTCGCGGCCCTGTCACCCCGCCGGGCATGACGCCGACGGTTCGTCCGGGAATGGCGCCCGCGCCGCGCGCCGCCGCGCCCCGGCCGCCCGCGCAGGCTCCGGCCGCCGCGCCCCACGCGGATGCGACGATTCGCGCGGCGGCTCCGACCGCGCGTCCTGCTTCGCCCCAGGCGGCTCCAGCGGCGCGTCCTGCCGCGCCCCACGCGGATGCGACGATTCGCGCGGCCGCTCCGGCCGCGCGCCCTGCCGCGCCCCAGGCGGATGCGTCCCAAGCGGATGCGACGATTCGCGCGGCCGCTCCGACCGCGCGCCCTGCCGCGCCCCAGGCGGATGCGGCGGTTCACGCGGCGGCTCCGAGTGCGCGCCCTGCTTCGCCCCAGGCGGGTGCGGCGGCTCCGGCTGCGCGTCCTGCTCAGCCCCAGACGGATGTGTCCCACGCGGATGCGGTGGCTCCGGCTGCGCGTCCTGCTCAGGCCGAGCGCGCCCCCGCGCCGCACGCGGAGGGTCAGGCGGTCCGGGCTCCCGCGCAGCAGGCTCCCCGGGCAGCGGCACCCATGCCTCCTCGCGCCACGCCTCCCGCGGGGAACACGCCTGCTGGCGCCGTGCAGCCTCCGCGTCCCGCCGCGCCGCCTCCGGGTGTGGCGCCGGTGGCCGCCGTCCCCCCGCGCGCCGCACCCACCGCGGCCCTGTCGGAGCCGGGCTTCCAGAATCCTGGCGTCGCCGTGCCTCGCGCCGCGCAGCCTCCGGAGCCCCGCCCGGGCTCCGCGCCCACGCCGGCCTACGGCACGGAGCCGCACATTCCGCGCCCCCAGGCCGCCTCGGGCCAGCCTCGTGGCAACACCGCCCAGGGGGCGCCCGGACTGCCTCGCATGGACGCGCCGGCCCAGGCCGCCTCGGCCCAGCCGCGTGGCAACGCCCAGCCCCAGGCTTCCGGCTTGCCGCACATGGCTCCAGCCTCGCAGGCCCAGGTCTCCGGCCTGCCCTGGATGGATGGTGCACAGTCCCAGGCCCCCGGTCTTCCCCGCCCCGCCGCCGGACCGTCGTCCGCCGAGCACTGGGATGCATCGCAGGCGTCTTCCGGCCTGCCCTTGATGGATGCTCCCGCGCAGGCCTCCGGTCCGTCTCGCCGGGACGCCGCTCCGGTCCTTCCCGTCATGGAAGACCCGGCCATCCTGCCCCCGCTGGAGACGCCGGCCTTCGCGACGTCCCCGGCGACTGCTCCGGGAGTGTCCCGCAT
>NZ_RAVY01000298.1:0-8044 GCF_003611625.1 Corallococcus sp. CA054B | reverse complement strand
GAACGGATCCGCCTCCGGTTCCGCGGGGGGCGGGGCCAGGGCGAACGGATCCGCCTGGGGCTCCGGCTCGCCGTAGCCGTAGGTCTGCGGATGGGGCCGCGACGCCGCGGGGCCGTGGGCGTTGTTCGGGTCGTTGATGTCGAAGGTGAACGCGTCTTCCGGCGCGGGCTGCGCGGGGGCGGGCAGGGTGCCGTCGTCCGCGAAGTCGAAGTCGGGCGTGCCGAAGTCGGCCTCCGCGGGCGGGGCGGCGGCGACGGGCTCTTCGGAGAAGTCGAAGTCGCGCGCGGTGCCTGCGGGCTCGTGCGTGCCGTAGTCGGCGGGCGCGGCGGGCTCGCGGAAGGCGGCGTTGGGAACGGGGATGGCGACGACGCGGGTCACGTCCTCGCGGGGCTCGGAGAAGTCGCTGGTGTCGACCGAGGAGAACTCGCCGCTGCTCACCTCCGCGAAGTCGTCCTCCGCGGGTGCCATGGCCGGCGGCGCGGCGTCCATGTCGAAGTTGAACGAGTCGTCCGGAAGGGCCACCGGCGCGCCCTGTCCCGCGTCGAGCGAGATGGCCCGGGGCGCGGCCACGCCCGGCGAGGCATAGGCCGCGGGCGGGACCTCGTCGTCGAAGGAGAACGGATCCTCGGGGACGGGCGGAGCGGCGTTGCCCGGCAGCGGGATGGCGGCGGCGCGCGGGGCGGCCGTGCCCGGAAGTGGGATGGCCGGACCCGCACCCATGGGGATGGCGGCGGACTGAGGCGCGGCGGTGCCGGGGAGCGGGATGGCGGCGGACTGCGGAGCCGGAGCGGCTGCGCGCGGGGCGGCGGTGCCCGGCAGCGGGATGGCCGGGCCCGCGCCCATGGGGATGGCGGCGGACTGAGGCGCGGCGCTACCCGGGAGCGGGATGGCGGCGGACTGAGGCGCAGGAGCGGCGGCGCGCGGGGCGGCGGTACCTGGCAGCGGAATGGCGGCGGCCTGGGGCGCGGCGTTGCCCGGCAGGGGAATCGCGGCGGACGGGGGGGCAGCCTGACCCGGGAGCGGGATGGCGGCGGACTGGGGCGCGGCGGTGCCCGGGAGCGGAATCGCGGCGGACTGCGGCGCGGCACTGCCCGGCAGCGGAATGGCGGCGGGCTGCGGCGCCGCGGCCTCGGGAGCTTCGGAGCTCGCGCCATCGGCCTTGATGGGGAACGTGGTCTGGCACCGGGCGCACTTCAGCTTCGCGCCGCCGGGCGGGATCCGCCTGTCATCGATGTTGTAATTCGTCTGGCACGACGGGCAGGAGACTTTCATTGTTTTCCTTCGACGAGACCGGCTGGCGCGCGCACGCGCAGCTAATGACGGGGGCGTGCGATGGTCCGCGCGGCGCGTGCAGGCTAGCAGAGCCGTTTCAAGCCCGGAAAGAACGCGTCCCTGGTGCGCACCGTTGTCACCCGGCCGGGCAGGAGGGCGGGCGCCCGCCAACACCAACAGTGTGCATCCCTTTTCCAGGCCCCCTCCCAGGGTGGTAGACCCGGCGGCGTATGGATCCCATCGTCATCCTCGGAGCGGGCCTGGCGGGCCTGTCCACCGCGCACTTCCTCAAGCGCCCCTGGCGCCTCATCGAGAAGTCCGACCGGGTCGGCGGCCTCATCAAGACCGAGGTCATCGACGGGTGTTACTTCGACCCCACCGGCCACTGGCTCCACCTGCGCGACCCGGAGATCCAGCAGCTGGTCAACACGCTCTGGATGCCGGACCAGCTGGTGCGCATCCAGCGCCGCGCCGCCATCTTCTCGCGCGACACCTTCACCCGCTTCCCCTACCAGGTGAACACCCACGGGTTGCCGCCGGAGGTCGTCGCGGAGAACCTGGTCGGCTACGTGGAGGCCATCTACGGGGAGAAGGGCCGCGCCCTGCGCGAGCGCGACCCCGTGAACTTCGAGGAGTTCATCCTCCGCTACATGGGCGAGGGCTTCGCGAAGAACTTCATGCTGCCCTACAACCAGAAGCTCTGGACCGTGCACCCGCGCGAGATGTCCGCCGCGTGGGTCGGCCGGTTCGTGCCGCGCCCCACCCTCAAGGAGGTCGTGGACGGGGCGCTCGGCGCGGGCAGTGATCAGCTGGGCTACAACGCGTCGTTCCTCTACCCGCGCGAGGGCGGCATCGAGAGCCTGGCGCGCGCGATGAAGGAGCACCTCACGGGCGGCGAGCTGAGCGTGCGCACCGAGCCCGTCTCCATCGACTGGAAGGCGAAGCAGGTCACGCTGTCGGACGGGCGCACCCTGCCGTATTCGGGGCTGGTGTCCTCCATCGCGCTGCCGGCGCTGGTGGAGCTGCTCGGGAAGGGCGCCTCCGGCGTGCCGGACGAGGTGCGGGCCGCGGCGAAGCGCCTGCGTGCCTTCATCGTCACGTACGTGTGCGTGGGCGCCCGGGGCGCGAACCGCCAGCCGTGGCATTGGATCTACCTGCCGGAGCCGGAGTTCCACTCGTACCGCATCGGGGCGCCGTCGGCGGTGTACGCGCCCCTGGCCCCGCCGGACACGGCCAGCTTCTCCGTGGAGTTCAGCCACCACGGCGAGCTGTCCGTGGCGGACGCGGAGCGGTTCGCGGTGGAGGACCTGGTGCGCTCGCGGATGATCCACTCGGCGGACGACATCCTCTTCGCGAAGGGACGGGAGATTCCGAACGCGTACGTCCTCTACGACGACGCCTACGGCCCCGCGATGGCGGAGGTGAAGCGCTTCCTGGAGCACGCCGGCATCCTCATGGCGGGGCGCTATGGAAAGTGGGAATACGCGTCCATGGAGGACGCCATCCTGGACGGGCGGGCTTGCGCCCGGACGCTGAACGGCTGACGCAAGGAGTCGTCTCCTGTCGACGGTGGTCTGGGGGCGTGCTACGCCCCAACGTCTTCCCTTCGGATTTCCGGACCCATGGCCCTGCACCTCTCCGTCGTCATCCCCGTCTACAACGAGGAGTCCATCATCGCCCAGGCAGCCGAAGAGCTGCGTCAGGGGCTGGATGCTCGCGGGCTCGACTACGAAATCATCTTCGCGGAGAACGGCTCGCGGGACGCGACACCCCGGCTCCTGGAGGAGATCTGCGCGAAGAACCCGCGCCTGCGCTGGTTCCACTCGGAGACGCCCAACTACGGCGTGGCGCTCAAGGCCGGCATCCTGAAGGCCCAGGGCACCTACGTGGTCTGCGATGAAATCGACCTCTGCGACCTGACCTTCTACGACGCGGCGCTGCCCCGGCTGGAGCGCGGCGAGGCGGACATGGTCGTGGGCTCCAAGGCGGCCAAGGGCGCGAGCGACCAGCGGCCGCTCATCCGCCGCGCGGCCACGCGGGTGCACAACAAGCTCTTGCGCGTGGCGCTGGGCTTCCAGGGCACGGACACGCACGGCCTGAAGGCGTTCCGCCGGGAAGCGCTGCTGCCCGTCATCCAGAAGTGCGTGGTGGACATGGACGTGTTCGCCAGCGAGTTCGTCATCCGCGCGTGGCGCGAAGGACTGAACGTCATGGAGATCCCCATCCAGCTCCATGAGAAGCGCCAGCCGTCCATCCACCTGTTCAAGCGCGTGCCCAACGTGCTCAAGAACGTGGGCAAGCTGTTCTACGTCATCCGCGTCCGCGGGACCTGAGCGCAAGGAGTGCCCCATGACGGCAGCGCGCCTGGCGTCCATCTCCGTCGACCTGGATTCGCTGCCGCACTACTGCCGGATCCACGGGCTGCCCGAGTCGCTGCTCGATGAGCGCGCGCGGACGCTGATCCACCGCGTGGCGGTGCCGCGCTTCCTGGAGCTGTTCGCGGCGGTGGGCGTGCCCGGGACGTTCTTCGTCATCGGCGAGGACCTGGAGTCGGATCCCGGTGCGGTGGACGGCATGCGGCGCTCCCACGCGGCGGGCGTGGAGGTGGCGAGCCACAGCCATGCCCATGACTATGCGCTCACGCGGCGCGGACCGGACGCCATCGCGGAGGACCTGGCGCGCGCGGACGCGGCCATCCTGAAGGCCGTGGGCGTGCGTCCTTCCGGATTCCGCGCCCCGGGCTACACGCTGAACGCGGACCTGTACGCGGCCACCGTGGCGCAGGGTTACCGGTACGGTTCGTCCGCGTTTCCGGCGGCGCCGTACTACGCGGCGAAGGCGGCGGTGATGGGAGCGCTCGCGGCGCTGGGCCGGCCGTCGCGCTCCGTGCTGGACACCCCTCGCGTGTTGCTGGCGCCGCGCGTGCCGTACCGGCCGGACCCCGCGCAGCCCTACCGTCGCGGTTCGGGGCCGGTGCTGGAGCTGCCCATGACAGTGACGCCGGTGGTGCGCTTCCCGTTCATCGGCACGTTCGCGACGACGCTGCCTCGCGGCACGATGCGCGCCGCGTACCGCACGTGCCGGGCGGATGCCTTCTTCAACTTCGAGCTGCACGGTGTCGACGTGCTGGACGCCACGGATGGCATCCCGCCGGAGCTCGTGCGGCAGCAGCGGGACCTGCGCACCAGCGCCGCGAAGAAGATGGAGCGGCTGCGCAGCATCTTCCAGTGGCTGAAGGACGACTTCGACGTCGTCACCCTGCGCGACGCGGCGGGGCAGCTGTCCGCGACGCTCTGAATCAGCGCGCGGCCTTCAGGGCCTTCCAGTCCGCCTCGGTCTGATCCGCGTAGGCCTGCGCGAAGGCGACCAGCCGCTTCGTGGCCTCCTTCGTGTCTGGGCCCACCCAGTCCTCCAGGCTCTGCGCCTGGGCCTGCGTGTTGCCGTGGGCGCGGGCCAGCACGACGCCCGCCTGTTCGAAGGTGGAGCGCAGGGACTTCTTCTTCCCGAGCACGGCGTCGTCCAGCTTGTTCTTCTCCGGCTCGACCTCGCGCACGAGGAACGCCCGGCCGCCCATGTTCACCGCGCCCGTGAGCGGGTTCATGGCGCCGCCCAGCTCCTCTTGCGCCTTCACCACGTCCGCGCCGTTCGCGGGCACCGGCGGCGACGCCACGCCGGACGCGAGCAGCTCCTTCAGCTCCAGCAGCACCGGAGGCGCCTTCGGATCCGCCGCGCCCACGAGCACGTAGTCGCGCTCCAGGCCGTAGCTGCTGCCCCCCGCGTCCAGCCGCTCCGCCAGGTCCAGCACCTTCAAGGGGAGGGCCACGCGCTCCGTGCCGTCCAGGGTCTTCTCGTAGGACGCCAGCGCGGTCCGCACCGCCGCCTTCTTCTCCGCGTCCAGCGGCTTGAGCGTGTCCGACGTGAGGAAGCGCGGGCCCTTCGCGCCGTCGAGCTTCACGTACTTGGACAGCAGGTTCTTGGCGGACGTGTCACGCGCCTGGTTGATGAGGTCCTTCACCGGCCCGGAGGACTCCTTCTTGTCCAGGAACGCCCCCGGGTTCGCGTCGCCGTCCGCCAGCAGTTCCAGCGTCTCGAAGTAGTTCTTCGCGAGCGCCTCCACCGCCTTGCCCTGCTCGCCCGCGGACAGGCCCGCCTCGCGCGCGGTGAGGACCGCGCTGGTGGCCAGGCGCGTGAGGTCCGCTTCCGGCGACGCGGTGCCCGTCTGGTCGAAGTCGTTGAGCCCCCACACCGGCTTGCCCTCCGGCCCCCGGAACGTGCCCAGGTTGCCCACATGCGCGTCACCCACCACCCGGATGCCCGGCGCGGGCCGGTCCGTCAGCCGGGCCTCTTTCGCGTACGGGCCCCGCAGGTCCGCGTGGAACAGGGCGGGCATGGCGCGGAACACGGCGGAGGGGCTCTGCCGCATCTGCGCCAGCTTCTCCTTCAGGCGCGCGGGCGGCAGGTCCAGCCGCGCGTTGAAGTCGCGCACGAAGGCCACGGCCTGGGAAGGCTGCCGCTCCAGCCCGGACGCCCGGGCCTGCTTGGGCGCCAGTGTGTTCCCCGCCACGGTGTTGCCCGTCCGTGACGTGGTGGCCTGGGGCTGGAAGTCGCTGACGTCGGAGGCCAGCCGCCCCGCCGCGGCCCCGGAGGCGGCGAGCGTCAGCACCGAGGCGGCGACGGTGGCGCCGGAAGCGGACGTCCGGGAGGGCCGGGAGGGCTTGGAGGGGAGGCGCATGGGGAACCTTCCGGCGGATTATCGTCAGAAGGGCACCGCGGGTTGTGGGCCCACTCCCGGCGTGCGGGCGGGGGTGCTAAGGAGCGGGCCCATGCTGGAGCGTTTCAGCGACAAGGTGAAGAAGGGCCTGCGCGGTTGGACCGAGCGCATGGCCGGCGAGCAGCAGTCCGACCAACTCCAGGCCCTGGCCCGGACGGAGAACGAGTACGGGGTGGACCCGTTCGGGTTCAACCTGGACTACAGCCTGGCCGCCATTGCCCCGTTCATGTGGCTCTACCGCCACTACTTCCGGGTGGAGGCCTACGGCGCGGACCGCATCCCCGCGGGACGGGTGCTGCTGGTGTCCAACCACTCCGGCCAGCTGCCCCTGGACGGCGCGATGATTGGCATCGCCCTGATGGTGGAGGGCAACCCGCCGCGCGCCATCCGCAGCATGGTGGAGAAGTGGGTGCCGTCCCTGCCGTACGTCTCCACGTTCATGGCGCGCGTGGGCCAGATTGTCGGCACGCCGGAGAACTGCCGGCGGCTGCTGGAGGCGGAGGAGGCCATCCTCGTGTTCCCGGAGGGCACGCGCGGGCTCAACAAGCTGTGGCCCCAGCGCTACCAGCTCCAGGAGTTCGGCCTGGGCTTCATGCGCCTGGCGCTGGAGACGAACACGCCCATCGTGCCCATCGCCGTGGTGGGCGCGGAGGAGCAGGCGCCCGCGCTGATGAACCTGAAGCCGGTGGCGAAGCTGTTGGGCTTCCCGTCCTTCCCCATCACCCCCACGGGCACGCCCTTCCCGCTGCCCACGAAGTACCGCATCTACTTCGGCGACGCGCTCCACTTCACCGGCCGCGCGGACGACGAGGACAGCGAACTGGACAAGAAGGTGCGCACCGTGAAGGCCTCCATCCAGGCGATGCTCCACCAGGGTCTCAAGGAACGCCGGGGCGTGTTCTGGTGAGCGCCCCCACGGAAGAGAAGGACGCGGTCGTCGCGGACAAGCGCCCGGCTGTCGTCGTCACCGGCATCAGCGGCAACCTGGGCCGCACGCTGGCGAAGATGCTGCACAAGCGCGAGCGCATCATCGGCATCGACCGGCGTCCCTTCATCGGGAAGCCGAAGGACGTCGAGATGCACCAGCTGGATTTGCGCAAGAAGAAGGCGGAGGACGTCTTCCGCAAGAACAACGTCCGCGCCGTCATCCACATGGGCATCATGCATGACCCGCGCATGAGCGAGGAGGAGCACCACTCGTTCAACGTCGTGGGGACCACGCGCCTGTTGGAGTACTGCGCGAAGTACGGCGTGAAGAAGGTGGTGGTGCTGTCCTCGGCGAACGTCTACGGCCCCAGCCCGGACAACTCCAACTTCCTCATGGAGGACGCGCCGCTGATGGCCGCGAGCCGCTTCTCCGGCGTGCGCGACCTCATCGAAGTGGACATGCTGGCGCACAGCTTCTTCTGGAAGCACCCCGACATCGAGACGGTCATCCTGCGGCCCGTCCACATCGTCGGGCCCACCATCAAGAACGCGCCGTCCAACTACCTGCGGCTGCGCCACCCGTGGACCATGGCGGGCTTCGACCCCATGGTGCAGCTCATCCACGTGGAGGACGTCGCCCGCGCCATGGTGGAGGCCCTGCGCCCGGAGCCCAAGGGCGTCTACAACGTCGTGGGCCCCGGCCAGGTGCCCCTGTCCGCCGTGCTTCGCGAGCTGGGTCACACCGCGATCCCCGTGCCACACCCCCTGGCCCGGCCCCTGTTGGGCCTGATGTTCCGCTACCGGCTGGCCAACTTCCCGCCGCCGGAGCTGGACCACATCCAGTTCCTCTGCGCCGTGGATGGCAACCGCTGGGTCCAGGACGTGGGCTGGAAGGCCCGGCACTCCATGCGCGACACCATCCGCTCCGTCATCGGCGAGTAGCGGGGGCGCGGCGGCTTTTCGTGGGCCCCCGCCACGGTTCCCTGACACTCATGTCAGGGGGGACGTGGCGGGATGGCAGGGAGGGCCTGACAACACTGTCAGGCATGGGGCGGTGGCGATGGGGAGTGAGAG
>NZ_RAVY01000297.1:0-8088 GCF_003611625.1 Corallococcus sp. CA054B | reverse complement strand
CGTGGGCGGTGGGGTCGCTGCCGCGGTCGTGGCCTGCGCGGGCGGGCTCCCCTGCTCCGCGTCCCGGGCACCGGTGTTCGAGCGGGCCACGGCGAGGACGCCCACGAGGCCCGCGAGTCCCAGCGCGGCGGCTCCGGCCCTCAGGGCGCGCTTGCGGCCCGGCGCGACGGAGGGCCCCGGCTCGGTGGCGGAGACCGTATCGAGTTCCCGGTCGTCGGCTCCGGAGAGGTCGTCGCCGACGAGCTCGGCCCGGCGCGCGGAGGCGGTGTCGGGCTTGCCGGAGGCACCGGCCCGGCGCGCGGAGGTGGAATCGGCATTGCCAGCGGCACCGGCCCGGCGCGCGGAGGCGGTGTCGGGCTTGCCAGCGGCACCGGCCCGGCGCGCGGAGGCGGATGACCGCGAGCCTCCGTCCTCGGGGGCACCGACGTCGTCATCGGCGGAGCCGGTCCAGGCCATGGAGTTCTCGTCGCTCGGGGACTCAGCCCTGGCGGCGGGGACCTCGCGGGATTCGCTGCGCCTGGCGAGCGGCGCTTCCCTTCCCATGGACTGCAACGGCATCTGCGGCGTGGGCTGCGGAGGACGGCCGTTCGGAGCCTGGTCGTCTCGCGACAGCACCAGCGTCGTCCCGTGGCGGTCCTCGTCCGGCGAGGCACCCCGCTTCGCTCCCGAGGCGTGCTCGCGCGACGGCATCACCGCCGTGGGCTCGCGGGGCGGTGCTCCCGCGGCGGGCAGCGCTCCGTCCTGCAGCGCGGTGCGCTCCGGGAGCGCGGGCAGCGCCTGGTTGCTGGCCGCGATGGGGAACAGCGGCCGGACGAACGCGCCCACGTCGGTGTCATCCACGGAGCGGGCGTGGTTCAACACGCACTGCGCCAGCGCGCGCTCCAGCTCCCCCGCCGTCTGGAAGCGCTTGGACAGGTCGCGCTCCAGCGCGCGGCAGATGGCGGCGTCCAGGTCCGGCGGCACGTCCGGGTTGAGGCGCGCGGGCGGCACGATGGTGCTCTCCTGCACCGCGCGCAGGACGGCGATCTCCGAGTCCCCCTGGAACAGCCGCCCCCCGGTGAGCAGCTCCCACAGCACCACGCCCAGCGCGAAGACGTCGGTGCGCACGTCCACGCTCTCGCCCCGGGCCTGCTCGGGCGACATGTACGCGAACTTGCCCTTGAGCACGCCGGGGTTCGTCAGCTTGTTGCCCGCCTTCGCGATGCCGAAGTCGGTGAGCTTCACCGCGCCGTCGTAGGACACGAGCACGTTGTGCGGCGTGACGTCCCGGTGGACCAGGTTCAGGAGCTCGCCGTTCACCCGCAGGCGGTGGGCGTAGTGCAGCCCGCGCGCGACCTCCGCGCCGATGTGCGCCACCAGCACGGGCGGCATCGGCGTCATCGCCTCCTTGCTCCGCTTGCGCAGCTCCCACAGCGAGCAGCCGCGCACGTACTCCATCGCCAGGTAGTAGGTGTCCTCGTGCTTGTCGAAGTCGAAGATCTGCACCACGTTGGCGTGGTTGAGCCGCGAGGCCAGCCGCGCCTCCGCGATGAACATCTGCACGAAGTCCGGGTCGCTCGCGAGGAACGCCCGCACGCGCTTGATGACGACCTCCTTCTCGAAACCCTCCGGCCCGCGCGCGGTGCACAGGAAGATCTCCGCCATGCCCCCTTCGGCGAGCTTGCGGCGCACGACGTACTTGCCGACGTGGGTGCCTGCCTCGAGCGTCACGGAAGGATCCAAGGCCACGCCTACTCGAACTTGACCGTCACCACGTTGAGGTCGATGGGACGCACCTCGATGCGGCGGCTGACGGTGCGTTTGAGTTCGGGGCTGGTGAACATGCAGTCATAGAGGCCCACCCCCAGCTTCACCGGCGGGAGGGGCGTCTCCCCCAGCTTGCGGCCGTTGCACGACACCTCCGCCCGGGGCGTCACCACGAAGCTCACCGACGCGGACCGCTCCGCGGCGCGGGCGGCTTCACGCACCTCCGCCGCGGGCACCACCGTGGCCGCCGAGGCGACGGGCGCCTTCACCACCGGCGCGGGAGCCTGGGCGCCAGGGGACTCCTGGGCCTGCTTCACTTCGGGAGTCCGTGCGTCCGGCTCATGGGGACCGGCCACGCCAGAAGGTCCAACGCCGGGCTCCGGGGTCGCTGCAGGCGGAGGGGGCGCGGCCGCGGGCGGCTCCGCGCCGGGCTTTCCGGACGGCGGCAGCGGCACGAGCTTCAGCGGCCCCACGTCCAGCCGGCCAGACGGCGGGATGACGACCTGCGTGCGCAGCTCGCGGTAGCCTTCCTTGATGAGCACGACCCAGTAGCGGCCGGGCTTCACCGTCGGCAGCGTCAGCGGCGTGCGCTCCGGGAGCACCCGGTCCTCGAAGACGACGCGCGCGCCCTCGGGCTCGGACTCCACGTGCACGCCGCTGGCGCCGGGGCCCAGGCTCCACACGATGCCGACGCCCACCAGGATCGCGACGAGCACGATGGCGCCGTACAGGAGCCCCCGGCGCTTGGGCCGCTCCACGGCGGACTGCTCGGTGAGCGTGCCGGTGCGGGCCGGCGGCACCCACGCGTTGGGCATGGGCGCGCGGGACGCGGAGCGCGGCGCGGTGGACGCGGTCATCTCCTCGATGGTCGCGTGGGGCGCGGGCACCGGGAGCCGGTGGCCTCGGTGTTCGCCGGACGGAGTGGGCCCGCCCGGCCGGGGGACTGGAATCTCGGAGCGCGGCACGGCGCGCAGGTCCTGCGTGGGGCCCTCGTCCACGTCCGCGCGGGAGACAGCGCGCATGTCCAGGGTCGAGTCGTCCTCGTCGTCCTGGGTCAGCGTCGTCATGGAGCGCTGATCCAGCGTGGGACCGTCCTCCTCAATCTGGAACCCGCGGGAGAGCTTCCCCTGCGTGTCCACCATCGCGAGCGTGGGACCGTCCTCCTCAATCTGGAACCCGCGGGAGAGCTTCCCCTGCGTGTCCACCATCGCGAGCGTGGGACCGTCCTCCTCAATCTGGAACCCGCCGGAGAGCTTCCGCTGCGTGTCCACCATCGCGAGCGTGGGACCGTCCTCGTCCTGCGTCACCGTCGGGAGGGACGGCTCCTCCAGGCGCACCGGCCGGGTGCTCCGCGAGGGCGGTGACTCCAGGGCCCGCCGCGAGCCCGTCATGCCCCGGGAGGCCTCCGCGCGCGGGTCGGCATTGCGGACTTCAGAGCGGGGCTCCGGCCGGGCGTCGACGGCGCGGGCATCCACGCTCCGGACCTCCGCGTTGCGAACTTCAGAGCGGGGCTCCGGCCGGGCGTCGACACCGCGCCCCTCCGCATTGCGCGCTGCTTCCACCCGCGCCTCGGCGTTGCGGCCCTCCGGACGGGTGTCCGGGCCCCGAACCTCCGAGCGCGCCCCATCCGCCTCCGCGTCCTCGCGGCGAGCCTCCACCTTCCCACTGGGGCGGCTCGGCCGGTTCGGGCGCAGCGTGGTGGTGGGCTCGTTCTCCGTGCGCGTTGGCGCGGTCGCGGGCCGCATCACCGAACGGCGCGGCGCGGACGGCGGAGCCACTCCCGCCTCCTCGTCCGTCACCTGCACCTCGCCGGAGCGCGCCTCCTCCGTCAGCCGGTCCGAGTACAGCTCCCGCATGTACCCGGCCAGGTCCGCTGGCGTGCCACACGGCTGCGGCTGCGACGCGAGCCACCCCTCCAGCGCCCGCTGCAGCTCCTGCGCGTGCTGGTAGCGCGCGTCCGGGTCCTTCGCGAGCGCCTTGAGCACGATGGCGTCCAGCTCCGCCGGCACCCGGGGCGCCACCTGCGACGGCACCGGGACGTTGCACTCCGCCACCGCCGACAGGGTCAGCATGTCGCTGACGCGCTTGAAGAGCCGGCCCCCGGTCAGCAGCTCATGCAGCACCACGCCCAGCGCGAACACGTCCGAGCGCCGGTCCACGCGCTGGCCCGCGGCCTGCTCCGGCGACATGTACGAATACTTGCCCTTGAGAACCCCGGAGCGCGTGACGGTGGCCTGATCCGCCGCCTTCGCGATGCCGAAGTCCACCACCTTCACGCCACCGTCGAACGTCACCAGGATGTTCTGCGGTGACACGTCCCGGTGGACGATGCCCAGCGGGCGCCCCGCCGCGTCCGTCTTCTTGTGCGCGTAGTCCAGGCCCGCGCACGCCTCCAGGAGGATGCGGCAGACGATGGGCACCGGCAGCGGACGCCCCGCCGTCTCCGAGCGCTTCCAGAGCCGGCGCGCGTCCACGCCATGGATGTACTCCATGGCGATGAAGAAGGTGTCCCCCTCCGCCCCCAGGTCGTAGATCTGCACCACGTTGGGGTGCGCGAGCCGGGCCGCGATCCGCGCCTCGTCCAGGAACATCCGGACGAACTCGTCGTTCTCCGACAGGTGCGGGAGGATCCGCTTCAACACCAGCAGCTTGTCCGGAGCATCCGAACCCGGCCGGCGCGCGAGGTAGATCTGCGCCATGCCGCCCGTGGCGAGGCGCTTCAGGAGCTGGTAGCTGCCGTAGGTTTCGATGGACACGGCCGGACGCGAGGAGGCGAACCCCAAGCGTAAGCGGCCGGGCCAGGGGAATCAAACATCGAATCCCCTTGAGCTTTTCCCGGTTCCACCGGGCGTGCGCCCTAGCGCCGGGCGGCCCGGACCTCGCGGGTCTCCCGCATCAGGGCTTCCAGCTCATCCAGGTGCCGCTTGAGCACCGGCATCAGCACCGGCGCCGCGTCCACCCGGTCGAACAGGTCCAGCACCCGGTCCACCTTGCGCTCGATCTCCTGCGCCCTCACGGGGCTGATGCGCCGCAGGAGCAGGTCCGCCCCGGCCTCCATCAGCACCCGCGCCACCGCGTTCCGGTCCGCCAGCGGCTCCTGCTTGCGCTGCCCTTCCCCGCGGATGACCCGCAGCCCCGGCGCACCGGCGCGCGGAGAGGACTTCATGGGCTCATCAGGGGTCCAGGTGTTCACAGCGCCTCCAGGGCAACAGCGTGCAGACGCTCCGCAGGGTACACACCGAGGGAGCGCCTCCAATTTTCTGGTCATCCGCACAGGCAGATGCAGTGCTGTAGCACCGGGGTCTGACACCCCCGTTCGGGGCCGGATGACCGGCCCGTCACGGGGTCCACAACCACGGGTTTCCCACCGTTCAGTCGTTGGCGCAGGCGCGGCGGTAGGTGATGGCCACCCGGGAGCCCGGCGGCGGCACCGCGCTGAACACCACGCTGTTGGAGGCGGCGTCGTAGGTCCACCCGCTGGTGGTCTCGGTGCCGTTGACGCTCACCACCACCGTGCCCGCGTCCGGCTCCTCGCTCAGCGGGAAGCGGTCCTGCGCGCTGAACGCCTTGTTGGCCACCTGGCGGAGCAGCGGCGCGTAGTCCGCCGCGCAGACGTTGAGCACCTCGCCGCCCGTCTGCGCCGCCGCGTCCGCGTACCGGGTGCCGGTGCCGCCCGCCGTGGCACAGGACGTCTTGGTGGGCGCGATGGCGAAGAACGTGGCCCGCTGCGGCTGGTTCTCACCCTTGCGCTGCTGCGCCCACTGCACGTACGTGGCGACCGCGTCCGGTGAGTGGTCGTCCTCGTCGCCCACGAACACCACCACCAGCGCCGCGGAGTCGCGCAGGAAGCCCGCGTTGCCGTCGTTGGCCAGCGGCGTGCGCGGATCATCCGCGTTGTTCACCAACGGAGACGTGAGCGCGCGGCGCATCGCCTCGAAGCCCTGCTCCACCTGGGCGCACTGGCCCACCTGCACGTTCTGCTGGAGCACCTGCGCCACGTTGGGCGTGTTCAGGTTCAGGATGCGCTGGCGGCTGTTGTCCGCCGGGAAGAAGCGTCCGGCCTCGCCACCCAGCGCGCCGCCCGGGCACGCGCCGGACACCGCGGAGATGCCCGTCGTCGTCACCGCCATGTTCACGTCCACCGCCTTGTTGCGCGCGGCGTCCACGAACGCGGGGATGGCGGACACGAGCTTCGGGTGCTCCTCGACCATGGACGCCGTGTTGTCCACGACGAACAGCACGTCCACCTTGCTCACGTCCTGCTGCACGAAGTTGTCCGTCTTGTCCGTCTTCTTCGACGACTCACCGATGAGCGGCACCATCAGCGGGATGGGCAGGTCGCTGGAGTCCACGAAGAGCGGCGACAGGTTCATGCCCGTCACCTGCGCCAGGTAGTCCACGCCCACCGTGAAGGACTCGCCCGGCGCAAGCTCGAACGCGGGCGGCGCCGGATGATCCAACAGCTCGAACTCCGTGTCCGTCGTGCCCGGCCCGATGAAGACGTTGGAGATGGTGACGGGCGTGGTGCACGCGTTGAGGTAGTTCACCTCGCGCGGCGCCGGGCGGCAGTCCTTGCGGCCCAGGCCGAAGTCCAGGTACCAGGGCGAGGCCACCAGGCACGTCGCCTGCGAGTTCGCCATCAGCGGCACCTGCCGCACCGGCGTCGCCGGGTTGTACTGCTCCACCTGCAGCTCACCCGCGAAGTTGCCGCCGGTGAAGGGCGCCTGGAACGCCACCTGGAAGCTGAACCAGTCCCCCGGGTAGATGATGCCGCCGAAGAGCTCGCCGCCGGGCATCTTGAACACGCCGCCGCCGTCGTTGGCGATGCGGATGTTCTTCACGGGGCACAGGTCCGCGCCCTTGTTCTCCAGCTTCACGCCCAGCACCGCGCCGCGGCCCGGCGGAATGGTGCCGAAGTCCACCAACTCCGGCGTGACGGTCAAATCACACGGCGCATGCGCCTTCGCGCTGCCGAAGAAGTCCAGCTGCACGGTGGCCGCGGAGAACGCGCTCGTGGTCATCACCAGCGCGCCGGACGCGCTGCCCTCGCGCATGGGCTCGTAGAAGACCTCCAGGTTCAGCTCGCCGTTGGCCGGCAGGGTGAACGGCAGCGCCACCGGCTTGTTGTTGAACTGGAGCTGGGCGCCCGTCGCGTCCGGCGTCCAGTCCAGCGTGTTGATGGTCAGCGGCCCCGCGTTGTCCGTGCCGCAGTTCTTCACGTTCACCACCACGCGCACCTTGGAGCCCAGCGGCTGCTCGCCGAAGTCGTGCATCATCGGCGACACGCACAGCTCGGACGCGCCGCCGAAGCCGCGCAGCGGCACGGGCAGCGTGGGGTGGCGCTTGCTCACCACGGTGTAGACGGCGCGGTCCACGGCCGCGCCCATGTGGCCGGGGCTGTAGCGGATTTCGAAGGCGCGCACCTCTCCCGGCTGGAGCACCAGCGGCAGGCCCGTGTTGTTCTGGCTGAAGGACGCGTCCGTGCCATCCAGAATGAGCGACGTCACCGTCACCGGCTCCGTGCTGATGTTGCGCAGGCTGGAGGCCTTGATGGCGTCGCGGTCCACCGGCACCGCGCCGAAGTCCACCACCTCCGGCTCCGCCACCACCGCGCGCTCCAGCGACTCCGCCGTCACCTGCACCGGCACGTCCGCGCAGCCGTGGCAGGGCGAGATGGCCAGGGCAATCTGCTTCTTGCCCACCCGCACCGGGTTGAAGGTGAGGGGCAGTTCCACGCGCTCGCCCGGGTTCACCGTCACCGGCGCCGCGACGAACTCGTCCTTGTCCGCGCCCACCAGCCTGGGCGTCACCATCACGGGCAGCTCCGTGGGGTTGTCCAGCGTCACGCCCAGCGTCTTGGTGGAGTCCGCCTCGATGCGGCCGAAGTCCAGCGCGCGCGGCGTCACCCGCGCCCACGCGTCCACGCCGGCGCCGTTGAGGGGGATGCGCATCAGCGGCTCGATGCGCGTGTCCGAGCGGATCACCAGCACCGCGGGCAGACCGCCCTGCGCCATCGGCGCGAAGCGCACCTTCAGCGTGCACTCGCTGCCCGGCACCAGGCTGTGAGGCCCCTCATGGGTGAACTCGGCCTTGTAGGCGCCTTCCGGTCCCTCCACCCAGGCCTCGTCCACCGTGATGCGCGCGCGGCCCACGTTGCGCAGCGTCACCGTGGATTCGCGAGCGTCGAAAACGGCCACCCGCGCGAAGTCGACGCCGCCCGGCGTCGCCGTCAGCCGGCCGTCCGCGAGCGACGAGCGCTCCCGGTCCGCGCAGCCCGACAGCAGTCCCACCACCACCAAGCCCAGCAGGCCCCAGCGCCCCGTCATGGCACCCACCCTTCCC
>NZ_RAVY01000296.1:0-8220 GCF_003611625.1 Corallococcus sp. CA054B | reverse complement strand
GTCCGTCTCGTCGGAGTCGTCCACGCCGCCCGGAGACGCACGCGCCTCCAGCTCTGGATCCGGCTCCAGTTCCTTCCACGCCAGCGGCTCCGAGCCCTCCGGCTCCGACGCCTTCGCCGCCCCGCTGTCCTCGTCCGAGTCGACGTCGAAGAAGCCCTCGTCCCCCAGCTTCGGCGCGGGCTTCACCGGCTTCAGCCCCGGCGGGGTGAGCGGCTCCTCACGGAACGCGAGCCGCCCCTCCGCGGGCGCCCCTTCCTCGCCCTCCGCGTTCGGGAACGGGAAGCGCAACGTGGTGCGCGCTTCCGGCGGACGGCCCTCGTCCGCCCCTTCCGCGTTCGGAGGCTCCGCGTCCCACTCACTGCCGACGCTCGCGTCCGGATCCTCCTCGCCCCACGCCTCGCCGGAGTCACCCTCCTCCGCCGCCCCGGCCCACTGCGACTTCGTGCCCACCGTCAGCGCGGAGTCGATGGAGGCGATTGCCTCCGTCTCCACTTCCAGGTGCGCCTGCTCCAGCGCGGCGTTCATGCTGCGCTCGCGCTGCTGGTGCACGGCGTGCGCGCTGCGCTCCTCGCGCGTCATCGCCGCCACTTCCCAGTCCGTCTGGTTCAGCGGCGCCAGGTCCCCGAACAGCGCGTTCGCCAGCGCCGGGTCCCCGCCCACCGAGCGCGGCGCCGTCACATGCCAGGCCTCGTCCGCGGGGGCGCTCCCCTTCGCCGGCTCGCTCAGCGTCCGGTTCTCCACCACGCGCCAGCCATCCGCTTCGGCCGGCGCGCGGATCAACGTGTCCACCAGCGTCACGAAGCTGGGCCCGTCCAGGGGCAGCGGCGCCACCGGCGCGCTGAAGCCCTCGATGGGCTCACTCAGCAGCAGCACCCGCGCCTTGTGGCCTTCCGGGTGCTGCACCAGCTCCTCCAACACCACGCGCCCGCGGCCGCTCTCCACGCCCGGCGCGAGCACGATGAGCTCTGGCAGGTGATGCCCGAAAGCGATGAGCGCGTCCGCGGCGGAGGTCGCGAGGATGACCTCGTGCCCTTCGCGGGACAGCAGTCGCCGGACGGCGGCGATGGTGGCGATGTCGTCGTGTACGAGGAGGACCGAGGCGCCCATGGGGGAGCCCGGGAGTCTACAGCATGGCCCCGGGATCCACGTCGATGACGACCTTCACCCCATTGGGGACATCCGCCAACGCCGCCTCCAACCGGGCGAGCAGTGGGGCGAGCGCCGCATGTGTCGGCGCCTTCAGGAGCAACTGCCAGCGCGTCTTGCCCCGGATTCGGGCAATCGGCGCCAGGGCCGGCCCCAGCAGGCGCACCCCCGCCGACGCTGGCGGCATGTGTCGCCCCACCAGGTTCCCCAGGAAGCGCGCCACCCCCGCCGTCTGCTCCGGGTGCTCGCCCTCCAGCCGGACGGCCGCCATGCGCGCGAAGGGCGGATAGGCCAGCGCCTTGCGCCACTCCAGCTCCTGCTTGGAGAACCCGTCGAAGTCGTGCGCCAGCATCCGCCTCACCGGCTCCGCGTCCGGGTTGTAGGTCTGCACCAGCACCCGCCCCGGGTCCTTCCCGCGCCCCGCGCGCCCCGCCACCTGGGTCAACAGGTGGAAGGTCCGCTCAGCGGCTCGGAAATCAGGAATCGCCAGGGACGTGTCCGCCATCACCACGCACACCAGCGTCACGCCCGGGAAATCGTGCCCCTTGGCCACCATCTGGGTGCCCACCAGCACGTCGAGTTCCCGCCGCGCGAAGGACGCCAGCAGCTCCGTCAGCTTCTCCGCGCTCGTCGCGGAGTCCCGGTCCAGCCGCGCTACGCGTGCGTGTGGCATCCGCTCCAGGACCTCCGCCTCCACACGCTCCGTGCCGATGCCGAGCTTGAGCAGCGGGCCGGTGCACTCGCGGCAGGCGTTCGGTACCGGGAAGGCCACGCCGCAGTAGTGGCAGACCACCCGGTTCTGCGAGCGGTGGTGCGTCATGCACACGTCGCAGTCGTGGCACTTGAGCGACAGGCCGCACACCTCGCACAGGAGGATGGTGCTGTGGCCGCGGCGGTTGAGGAACAGGATGACCTGCTGCCCCTTGGCCACTGTCTCCTCCATGGCCTGGAGCATCTGCGGGCTCAGGATGGGCGCCTCTTCCGTCACCTGGCCCTCGCGCGGACGCTCCACGCGCAGGTCCACCAGGTTGATGGTGGGCATGGGCCGGTCGTCCACGCGGTTCTTCAGCTCAATCAGCTTGTAGCGGCCGGAGCGCGTGTTCTGGAGCGTCTCCAGCGAAGGCGTCGCGGAGCCCAGCACCACCACCGCGTTGGCCTGCTTGCCGCGCACCACGGCCAGGTCGCGCGCCTGGTAGCGCAGCTTCTCGTCCTGCTTGAAGGACGGGTCGTGCTCCTCGTCCACGACGATGAGCCCCAGGTGCTCCACCGGCGCGAACACCGCCGAGCGCACGCCGACCGCGATCTTCACCGTGCCCTTGCGCAGCGCCTGCCAGTGGAACAGCCGCTCGCGGTCCTTCAGCCCCGAGTGCAGCACCGCCACGTCGCCACCGAAGCGGCTGCGGAAGCGCCCCACCAACTGCGGCGTCAGCGCGATTTCCGGCACCAGCACCAGGCTGCCCAGGCCGCGCGCGAGCGTGTGCTCCACGGCGCGCAGGTACACCTCCGTCTTGCCGCTGCCGGTGACGCCGTGCAGGAGGTACGGCTGGAAGCCGCCCACGTCGACGGCGCCCTGGAGCTCCTTCACCGCCAGGGCCTGCTCCGGGGTGAGGCGGTCCGGGCGGTTCTGAACCAGGCCCTCGCGCACGCCGGGTTGCAGCGTCACCTCCACCCACTTCACGAACTTGCGCGTGGCCAGCTTCTTCAGCGTCTCGCGCGCGCCGGGGATGGCGTGCGTCACCTCGTCCAGCGGCGCGCGTCCGCCCACCGCCAAAAGGTACTGGAGCACCGCGGCCTGCGCCGGAGCGCGAGCCAGCTGCGGGGGCACCTCCGCGACGAGCGCCTCCACGAAGAACTGGATGTCCGGCTTCGCTTCCTTCTCATCCACCGCGGTGGAGAGGCCCGGCGGCAGCGCGCCGCGGATCACCTCGCCCAGCGGATAGCGGTAGTGCTCCGCGGTGAAGCGCAGGAGCGCGATGAGGTCCTTGGGCAGGGAGGGCGAGTCCTCCAGCACGCGCTGGATGGGCTTGAGCCGCACGCCGCCTTCCACCGGCGCGTTCGCGGGCCCCAGGTAGAAGCCCAGCGCCATGCCGCGTCCGAAGGGCACGAGCACGCGCTGGCCCGGGGCGAGGTTGCCCGCGAGCGCCTCCGGCACCAGGTAGGTGAACTCCCCGCGCACGGGACGGCCCACGGCGACAGAGGCAAGTTGGGCGGGAGTGGCGCTCACGACGGGGCGCACTGTAGCGGCGGGATCCCGCTGCGACACTTCCCTTCCCACTTCCGTACGCCGCGTCCGCAACGGAATGGAACCGCGAGAGGGGGCCTCTGCCCGTGTCCGAGGAAAACCACCCAGCGCGAAGTGCTCTTGCTCCATGACCGACCTCTTGCCGCCAGCGTCCCCGGCCCGCCCGTCCTGCACCCGGGATCCACTGTGCCCCGGGCGTCTGACATCCCTGGTGCACTGGAAGCACGAAGGGCCCCTCCCGGCCCTGGAAGACAGGGTGCGGAAGAGGCCCGGGTGGCCTGCGCGAAAGAGGGTCGTGCGGGCGGGCTAGCGGCCGGAGGCCTTCTTCACGGACGGGCGGTTGGACACGCGGTCCCACCAGGCCATCACGTTCTTGTACGGGGCCACGGTGTCCTTCTCCCCGATGGCGAAGAGGTACTCCATGTACGGCGCGAAGCAGACCTCGGCGAGCGTGAAGTCATTGCCCGCCAGGTACGGCCGGTTCGCCAGCGCCTCGTCTAGGACCTCCAGCGGACGCTTCAGGCCCTCACGGCCCTTGGCGATGTTCTCCTCGTTGTTGGTGCCCCGGAAGCGCTCCATGACGATCTTCATCGCCGGGCCGGAGAAGTAGGACTGCTCCACGCCGATGAACTGCTCCATCAGCGCGTAGGCCTTGGGGTCCGCGGGCGTCAGCGACGGGCCCGGCAGGGTGCGGTCCAGGAAGCGGCTGATGGCGCGCGACTCGTACATGACGAAGCCGTCGTCCAGCTCCAGCGCGGGCACCACGCCAAAGGGCTGGCGCGCCACGTGCGCGGGCGACTTCTGCTCGCCCTTCATCAGGTCGACGTTGACGAGCTCGACCTCGCGGCCCTTCTCCGCCAGGACGGTGAGGACCTTGCGGGTACACGTGCTCATCGGGTTGCCATGGAGCTTCATGCGAATCGCCTCCGCGCCGGGAACCGGGGATATCCCGGTCCTGGAACGGGCGGGACTTTCACCGTCAGCCCCGCCCATCGCAAGCGAATCGGAGCGGGCCGCTACTTGAAGAGCGTGTCCGGCACGGCCGAGCGGTTGTCCGCCTTGAGGGCGGTGAAGCGCACCACGCGCTGGCCCGCCTTCCACACCTCCACCGTGCGGGGCATCCAGTCGCCGGTGGCCGGCGAGGCGTAGTCCAGGAAGCGCACGTCCCAGGCCGCCCCGGACGCGTCCGCGTAGCGCAGGCGCGCGGGCCGGAAGGCGTCCTTGTAGACCCAGAACTGGGGCTTGCCCTCCGCGGGGTCGCCCAGGACGAAGGCCACCTCACCGCCGAAGCGCGCGAGCGACGTCACCTTCGTGTTGACGCCCAGCCCCTGGAGGTAGGCCTCCTGGGCGAGCTTGGTGTCCTGCACGCTGCCCGCGTCCTGCGCGAGGATGGCGCACACCTGGGCCACCAGCACGGAGATGGCGGGCATCTCCTTGCCCTCCACGCGCTTCTTGCCGGAGACCTGCACGGTGGAGGACTTGAGGCTGCTGTCCGGCGAGCTCGCGTCGAAGCGGCAGCGGCCCGGAATCTTCACGGACAGCACGCCGTCTCCCTGGAGCTCCGGACGGTCCGTGGGGACGTTGAGGGCGGCCCCGGCTTCCGCCACGCCCGTGGAGGAGAAGATGACGGAGCCTTCCACGCGGAAGGCCGACAGGCGCTTCTCCTCCCGCGCGGTGGCCATGCGCCGCAGGATGGAGCCGCCGGGCAGCACATAGGCGCCGGCGGCGAGGGACACGAGGACTGCGGATACGGCGATGAGACGCTTCACGGCTTCTCCGTCTTGACGACCTCGCGCAGGTACTCCAGGAGCCCTCCGCGCAGGTCGGGGCGCTTGAGCGCATAGGCGATGTTCGCCTTGAGGTAACCCACCTTGTCACCGGCGTCGTAGCGCTGGCCCTGGAACTTGTAGCCCAGCAGACCTTCGGTCTTCTGGAGCGTGGCCAGGCCGTCCGTGAGCTGGATTTCGCCGCCCACGCCCGTGGTCTGCTTCTCCAGGATGGGGAAGATGGACGGGGGCAGCACGTAGCGGCCAATCACCGCCAGGTTCGACGGGGCGGTGCCCTTCTTGGGCTTCTCCACCACGTGGTCGATTTGGATGACGCCGTTGCCCAGGTCCTTGCCGGCGGCGATGCCGTACATGTGCGTCTCGCTCTCGGGGACCTCCATCAGCGCGATGACGGCCTTCTGGTGCTGCTGGTAGATGCGCGCCAGCTGGCCGATGCCCGGATCCTCCGAGTCGATCATGTCGTCGCCCAGCAGGACGCCGAAGGGCTCGTCGCCGATGACGCTCTTGGCGCACAGCACCGCGTGGCCCAGGCCGAGCGGCTCCTTCTGGCGCACGCTGATGATGCGCACCAGGTTCGCGATGGCGCGCATGCGGTCCGCCTCCGCCGTCTTCCCGCGCGCACGCATCGTGGTCTCCAGCTCGAACGCGATGTCGAAGTGGTCCTCGATGGAGCCCTTGCCGCGGCCGTTGATGACGACGACGTCCTCCATGCCGGCCTTCACCGCCTCCTCCACGATGTACTGGAGGGTGGGCGTGTCGACGATGGGCAGCATCTCCTTGGGCACGGCCTTGGTGGCCGGGAGGAAACGGGTGCCCAGGCCGGCGGCGGGGATGACGCACTTGCGGATGAGCTTCGTTGCCTTCGTGTCGGTGGAGGACATGGGGCGGGGAATCTATTGGTGGCCCAGAACCCCAGCAAGCCGGATAGATTCCCCGGCGCCATGCCGCTCCGTGCCATCGTCGCCGCCCTGTCCCTGACACTGTCCGTGGTCCCCCTCGTCTCCCGAGCCGCCACGACCGAACGGGCGGATGAGCTGCGCGACATCTCGAATGCGCGGGCCCAGGGCATGGGCGGCGCCTTCCGGGCCACGGGCCTGGGTGCGGATGCACTCCTGGGCAACCCGGCGGCGATGGCGCTGTTCCCCGCCTACCGCATTGAAGGCACGGGGGCGTACGACCCACGCAACAAGGAGGGCTTCCTGGGCATCAGCCTGGCGGACTCCAGCAGCGGCCGGCTGGCGCTGGGCGTGGACTACCACTGGCTTTCGCTGGGGCGCGGCGGGGGGCGCACGTCCGCGAACCTGAGCACGCTGGGCGCGGCGCTGCCGCTGGGACAGTCGCTGCTCATCGGTCTGTCGGGGCACTACCTGCGGCTGAATGGACAGTCTCGCTTCGCCAACTCCATCACGCTGGACGCGGGCATCCTGGTGCGGCTGAGCGAGCAGCTGACGCTGGGCGTGTCCGGGAACAACCTCATCGACACGGAGAACGTGGAGCTGACGCGCTACTACTCCGCGCATGCGGCCTATGTGGGGCAGGCGGTGGTGGTGGCGTTCGACGTGCGCGGGGACTTCGAGACGCGCGACTCGGCGGTGCTCACGTACAACACCGGCGCGGAGTACATCCTCGACCAGACGATTCCGCTGCGCGCGGGCTACACGTACGACGGCTTCCAGAAGATTTCGCGCGTGACGGTGGGCGCGGGCTTCCTGTCGCCCGGAGGCGGCGGCGTGGACCTGGCGTACCAGCACGACCTGGGCGGGCTGAACGGGCGCATGCTGTCGCTCACGCTGCGGCTGCTGGTGAACTGAGGCGCTTCCAGGCGACGCCGCGCTAACGGCCGCGGCCGGCTTCGGCGGCGTCCCGCAGGGCGAGGTAGCGCTCGGAGGCGGCGAAGCGGACCAGCTCCTCCAGCTCTGAATCGTTGGGGCGGCGGGCCCGGAGCACGGTGAGCGCGGGCCCGGGGCCTCCGCAGGCGACGAGCCCCGCGCGGTTGGCGGAGTCTCGCGCGGCGGCGACGAGCAGACTCGCGTCGAAATCCCGGGTGCCGGGCTCCATCAGGAGGGCGGCGCGCTCCAGGGCCCTGGGGGACAGGGACTCGCGCACCACGCGGGCGTCGTCGCCAGCGTCCTTGGGGTTCTTGAGGACGGAGGACAGGAGCGCGAGCGCGCGCAGCAGGTGGTCCTTGCGCAGGGCGCGCAGGGCGAGCAGGTCCGGTGACAGCGAGAACAGCGCGCGGCCGGCGTGGAAGCGCAGCTCGGCGTTGGTGGGGGGCTGCTGCACGAGGAGCCGGCCCACGACGAGGCGCGGGGCGGTGGTGTGCAGCGGGGTGATGTTGGCGGTGTCGTCGTCGCCCGCGACGAGTTCCGGCAGGGGCACGCCCAGCAGGCGCGCGGCGCCGTTGAGCGCGTCGAGCACGGCGGCGGCGCCCGGGCCGGAGGAGGCGCGCAGGGGCTCCGTGGTGCTGGCGATGCGCGCGGGCGACGGGAACAGCCGGCACAGCGCGATGCCCACGCACGCGAGCAGCTCCCCGGACGGGGTGCGCAGGCCCGGGTGGCGCAGGCCGGCGCGCTCCTGGTTGGTGAGGGGCGCGCGCTGCACGCGGGGCGCGGGGATGTCGCGGCCCTCCAGGGCGTCCGCGAGCTCGCGCATGAGCGCGGCGCGGGTGACGTCACCGCGCTGGTCGAAGTGGTCCACGAGGCCGCGGTAGGGCTTCGGGTCGAGCGGGCTCTCGCGCACGAGCTTGAAGACGAGCGGCTCCGCGGAGGTGGCATCCGCGGGGGGCGCGGCGTCCGGGACGGCGGCGGGCGTCTCTCGGGTCTCGGTGGAGCCGACGGTGGGGCGGCTTGCGGCCTGGGGGCGCGTGGGGGCCGGGCCGGAGACGGTGCCTTCGGGACGGCCGGCGCGGTGGATGCGGCGCACGGGGTCCATGCGGCCGGGAGGCGCCTCCCACGCGATGACGCTCGTGGCCTCCACGGGCCCGGCGCCGAGCTCCTGGGCGTCCTCGTCTTCGTCCTCTGAGGGAATCTGGCTGAGGAGCGGGAT
>NZ_RAVY01000295.1:0-8301 GCF_003611625.1 Corallococcus sp. CA054B | reverse complement strand
CGCCTGCTCCGAACCCCGCGCCTTCCGCGAAGGAGAAGGCGCGCGCGGCGAGGAAGGAGTCGGATGACGCCGACGACAAGACCCGCGTGGGCGTGGATCCGTTGAGCGTGGACCAGCTCGTCGCGCTGAAGATCGCGGGCGTCACCCCGGAGGTCGTCGAGCGCATCTCCGCCATGGGCTACGAGCCCACGGTGAACACGCTGGTCGGCTTCCAGCACGCAGGCGTCACGCCGGACTACGTGAAGTCCATGACAGACCGCTTCGGCCGCTCCATCCCCGCCGAGCAACTGGTGGCCATGAAGCACATGGGCGTCACGCCGGAGTGGCTGGGGCAGATGGCGGCCCTGGGCTTCGGCAAGGAGGACTCCGACGACCTGCTGGCCGCGAAGGCAATGGACATCAACGCCGCGTGGCTCAACGAGCTGAAGGCCGCGGGCTTCGGGAACCTGACGCTGGACGAGGCCGTGCAACTGCGCGCGATGTCCGTCGACGCCACCTTCCTGCGCGAGCTGGACGCCGCGGGCGTGAAGCCCGCCACCGTGGATGAGCTGGTGCGCCTGCGCGCCGGCGGCGTTGACGCGGACTTCATCCGCCGCATGCAGAAGCCCCGGAAGTAACCCCTCCCTTCCTCTCCCATGCGGTCCCACCGCGCGCGCCATCCCGGGCGCGCGGGCAGGCCGCGCCTTGCCCGAAAAGGAGTCGCCGTCATGACGTCGCGCCTGTCTCCGTGGCTCACCCTGTTCGTGATGCTCCTCGCCCTCCCCGTCCTCGCCGCCGATGCGCAGCGCACCGGCACGTGGGGCGCGTACGTGAAGGAGCAGCAGTTGCAGCTGTCGTTGCATCCGAAGGACAAACCGGATTCGCACCACGGCTTCTCCGCGCCGCTCACCGACTTCCAGGGGCTGTCCACGGCGGAAGGAAGCAGCGCCCCCTTCAAGCTGGTGCGTGAGGCGGGCACGTTCGACTTCGAGGGCCGCATCAAGGACGGCCAGGGCGTGGGCACCTGGCGCTTCAGCCCGGACGCCAGCTTCACGAAGAAGCTGGCGGAGCTGGGCATTCCCAAGCCGGACGCGGACGAGCAACTCCTCCTGGCCAGCGTGAACGTCGGCCCCCAGCGCGTCCAGGCGCTCGCGGCCACGGGCCAGAAGGTGACCACCGTGGATGAGCTGGTCCAGGTGGGCATCTTCCACGTCACCCCGGAGTACGTCCGGGCCATGGCGGCCGAGGGCTACCCGAAGCTGACGATCGAGCAATTGGTGGCCTCCCGCATCCACAACGTCACGCCGGAGCGCATCCAGGGCTTCGCGGCGCTCGGCTTCAAGGGCCTGCCCCTGGACTCGCTCCTGGCCATGAGCATCCACGGCGTGACGCCGGACTTCATCCGCGAGATGCGCGGCCTGGGCTTCAAGGACCTGAGCGCGGATGACCTGGTGGCCATGCGCATCCACGGGGTTACGCCCGCATTCGTGAAGGAGATGCGCGACGCGGGCTACGAGAACGCCACCGCGGACGACTTCGTCTCCATGCGCATCCACGGCATCGACTCCGTCTTCGTCCGCTCCATGTCGAAGAAGCGCAAGTAGCCAGGCACGGTGTCGTAGGTTTCCCCTACGTCATCCGGCCTACCCCGCTTGTCATGCGAACGCGGCCATGCCGCAATCCGCGGTGCAAGGCATTGCCGCCCTGCACCGGCCGGAGCGTTGCACATGCGAAGCATGATTCGAGCGTGGTTCCTGATGAGCCTCTCCCTGGGCGTCCTCACCGCCTGTGGCCCCTCCACGGGGGCTGACGAAGCCGCGATGCCTGACGGCGAGGCCCAGGTGGAGCAGGAGATCGGCACGGATCCCAACTGTCCCATCTCCCAGATGCAGTCGATGATCACCTGGCAGGCCGAGTGCCGCACGAACTGCTCGAACACCGCCGGGTACGATGAGCCGAACACCACCTACGGCGGCTATGGGTTGCCCGGCACCAAGTACAAGCGCTGCTGCCCCCCAGGCGGCAGCTGTACGGTCTGGAAGCTCATCGGGCCGGTCTGCCAGGTCTGCGAACTCCACTGACCCGCAGCCAGGGCCCCGCCCGACCGAATGCTCGGCCGGACGGGGCGCAGGCCCTGACGTCGGGTGCGCATCTTGGAGGGGTGCGCCACCGCACCTCCAGCGCACGAAAGGAACGTCATGACCACCCAAGTCACAAGTTCACCCAAGGCACTCGTCACGCAGACCGCCGAGCGGGAGATTCGCATCGAGCGCATCTTCAACGCGTCCCGCGAGCGGGTGTGGAACGCCCTGACCGACCCCACGCTCGTTGCCCAATGGTGGGGCCGGGGCAACAAGCTCGTCATCGAACGCATGGACGTCCGGCGTGGCGGCCATTGGCGCTTCGTCGAGCACGCGGAAGACGGCACGTATGGCTTCGAGGGCCGCTTCCGCGAGGTGAAGCCCCTGGAGCGCATCGAGCAGACCTTCGAGTGGGACGGCGAGCCCGGCCACGTCTCGGTGGACACGACGACGCTGGAGGACCTGGGCGACGGCCGCACGAAGCTCGTCAGCGTTTCCCTGTTCCACACCGAGGAGGACCTGAAGGGCATGGTCCAGGCCGGCATGGAGCAGGGCATCAACCAGAGCTACGCGGCGCTGGACAGGCTGCTCGTGCTGCCCCACTGAGACAGGGCCCCAGGGGCGGGAGGCTTCCGGGCCTCCCCCCGCTCCCCCCGGGGTTCAGGGAAGGTCGCCAGCGCCGCGCGGCTCCTTCACGGGCTGGCCATTCTGCTCCCTGCGGGCGCGTCCCACCGCCTCATACACCGCCATGCGCGCGCGCATGATGCCGCCCAGGGGCCGGTGCGCGGCCAGGCTGTGCGCGGGGCAGAACACCATCCCCTCGTCCACGGCGTCCTGCATGGCCGGGTCGTACGCGTCCTGCGCGGGAAACACGAGCCGCGCGACGGGCTGGTAGGGGCTCTCCTCTTCCGACCACTCCGCGTTCGCGTCCTCCACGGGCATCCGCTTCAAGTCGGTGCACAGCTGGATGCCCACCACGAACTGCGCAGGGTTGGAGCGGAAGAACTCCACCACCTCCTTGCGCAGACCGTCGAAGTCCTTCACGTCCAGCCTCGCGTCCTTCAGCGACCGGAGCGCTGGCGAGTCCGGCGTCACGCGCAGCTTCGCGATGGAGTCGCCGTACCGGAAGGGAACCTGGCTGTAGTACGGCTCGCCCAGCGGGTGCAGGAAGGGGTGGCCGAAGAAGTCCAGGAGGGAGCTGTCCGCGCCCACCGCGTGCAGGCCCTTGTTCGCGGCGAGCGACACCGCGGACACCGCGCCCTTCACGGCCTGCGGCGTCCGGGGCGCGAGGTTCTCCACGGGCGTTATCTGCGCGAGGAACGACTTCACGTTCGACGCGTTGAACACCTTGCCTGTGTCCAGCACGAAGTCCTGCGTCGTCTGTCCGGCATGACCGGGCAGCATGGGGCCCAGGCCGTCCACGCCCAGGACCTTGAACGCCATGCCGCGCGGGCCGGACACCTTCCGGTCGTCATCCAGGTCCCCCGGCACGTGCGACAGCCGCGCCACCACGGCATACGTGCCGGCCTGGGAGAACAGGCCCTGGCGCAGGTGCGGGGGCAGGTCCTCCAGCACGCGCAGTTCGCCCTTCACCAGCCCGTGGGCCTTGGCGTGCGCGGGCCGCACGGAGCGGCCGTGCTTCGGGCGCGTCAGGGCCATGCCCTTCAGCATCGCGGCGATGACCTCCTGGATGAGCGCGTCCTCGCCAGGCTCCACCACCTCCACGTCGTCGCTGTAGCGGACATAGATGCGCGACGCCTGCTTCGACTCGGACTCGCTCATGCGGAAGGACCGTCCTGGATGATGAGCGGCTGGAGGTAGGGGCCTTGCATTCATCCGGCAGGAACCGCGTCGACTTTCCACGTCTGGAAGGTCCGCTACTGGATGCCCCAGCGGCGCGAAGTAGTGCGCGCCATACACGCGGTCGACGTCATCGGCCCTCTATCCAGCCGAAGCACATCCTCATTCTCCAGGACGTGCTTCAGCGCGTTGGTCGTTGACGCCACGAATACAATCTGTGGTCGTCACCAACTCGGCCGACAGATTTCGCATCACCGGCGCCAATGCCCTACCAGCCCTATCCGACGCACTGCCGCATCAGCATCAATCAACTACGCCGTCGCACGCCACCCCTTGCGCATACCCACTCTCCCTACAAACACCTCACAATCCCCCCTCCTTCGGCAAATCCGTGAGCCACCGCACCTGTTCAGCAGGCAGTGCGACACCAAGGCCCTGCTGAAGAGCCGAGAAGAGAGCACGAATTCCAGCCACACCAGGCCGACGCCTCGCCTCAATCAAACTCTCTTCAACCTTCGCAGGCGCTCGGAAACCAAACCTCCCCGACCTAAATCTCTTCATCCAAAAATCACTCACAAACGGCTGAAGAACCAACCGAGCCATCCCCCCCTTAAGACGAAGAATCTCAACAATATAACCAAATGCCACAACTTGACTCACAAACCCCTGCACCAGCGAGACATCGGAAGCGAACGAGCCCCCCAGAACTGCCATAACCTTGAGTGGGTTTTCCTGCAACCCATCAGCATCACTCACAAGTACAGCAAACTCGCCCGCTGATGCCGCACGCAAAAATGCGGCATCGAAGATCTTAGCTGCAAGCATCCAGAACTCTGGCCGAGCCGACCGAGCAGCAAAATGGTTACATGTACCAACAACCTCATACGCCGCTGTCTTAGCAAGAGGATCGCCTTGCTGCCGCATATGAGCAAGGCGTATGAACACAGGAAGAAGCGCTCTAAAACGCCCCATTGACTCCCCGTCATTAAGAAGAGTCAGCTCGCTACTGGCTTGGAGGGCTTCCGGACTTAGGGCGCGCCGCTGTTCCCTCAGAAGCGTAGTGGCAGCCTCGACACTTCCTCGAATGGCCTCAGAAAACGCATTTGAAGTAAGCAGGTAAGGCAATACCTGTTCTGCAAGCAAAGCTCTTGCAGACTCGTTACCCGACTCCTCCGAGATCCGCACCCCACGCTCGGCCCATCGACGAGCTTCTTGATCATCGCCAATTGCCTCCGCATACATCGCTAGCTGAGCACAAATAAGACCCTTATTGCCATGAACATAAAAGCGCTCCACCTCCTCCGAATAGCGCAGGAAAGTACCAGGCAGAGGCTTAGCGTAATGGCCGCCATCGGCAACAGTGTCAGGGGGATTTCCGGTCGTAACAACAAAGAGATAATAACCAACTGAATGCCCAACAATAGAGAACAGCGCTCTCCACTTTGGTGAATCCTCTTCTGCAAGCAAAATTTCTCTAACGGTTTCCGCCCAGACAGAGTAACTGGACTGAACTCCACTTCGTTCTGAAAGATGAACGCCAAGCTCGCCAAGAGCCTTAACTCGCTCAAGAGGCCCCAATACGGGGTATGCGGTCGCCAACTGAACTGCCTTTTCAGCCAAGCCGACCGCATCGGAGGGACGCACATAATATGCCGACCGAGCCGCTTCAATTTGAGCATGAAGCCTATACACTATCGCAAAACCACCCGTATCAATCCCCAGCGCAGCTTCAATTTCCGCAAGCGCCTCAGAATACATTTTCGCATGACCAAACTGCATACCGGCTATCACACGAACCGCAAACTCAACAATAGGCAAATACCCATATCGTCTCAAGGCCTCCTTGGAGACTCGAACAATTCGATCCAGATCCTTGGAGCCCTCATAAATCGCAGCTATCTGTGCGGCCGCCGAAAATCCAGCCAGCGCAACAAACCCGAGCTCAAAAGCATCCCTCTCAAGCTCTTCCTGCGCGGCAATCACTGCCAACCAGTCCCTCTTCTCTGCGTTTTTCCCATACTCCTCTAGCGCAACCTGCTGAGGAAGCATGAAGCACGACTCATCACGCAAAGCATCATCCACAACCTCAACTGCGAACTTCCGACCCACATCACCGATCTGCCGGACCGTCCGTATCCAACCACGAAGATCATCAAGGGTTCTGACACGGGCGCCATTCATCCAAATCATGCCATAGATCGCCTTATGAAACTCATCTACCGGCGGCCCTTTCCCTGCGGCAATCATTTTCTGCGATGCATCGATTGCATGCAAATAGTACTTCTCCACTATTTGCGAAGGTGCATTTACACGAAGCGGCCCAGCATTCAGGCTTGCATGCATTACAGCAAGAGCATCATCAACAGTAGCATCATCAAGCAAGACATCAAGCCGCTGCAACACCGGCATCGGGTCTCCCCCCAGCGCATCGACGACCCGAACCTGAACACCACGAACATGAATCTTCACCGACCGACTCATGCCCAATGGCAATTCGGAATTCATCCATCGCTCCGCCAAACCGAATTGTCGAATCTGGCGAGGATTTTCTAAGATACTTGCCGTGGCCATCAGATAGACAAGACCGGCCCGATCATGCAGCGCCCCACTCACGAAATGATGAATAGCGACATCAGCCTCAAAAACAGACATCTGCTGACGTCTAACAATCTCATTCCCAAGCCCCCGGTGAATACTATTCCGAATATCGCTTCGAAGGTTTCTAACCCCCATTCCCTCGAGGAGCGGTGAGAGCATGTAACGCTCTGATGAAGTCTCCTGAATCCATAGGCCCCGCAGTTCATCCAAACGCTCAAACGGAGCAGGAACCACAGGAACCACTTCCGCAACTATTTTCAACTGCCGCTCACGAATTGGCTCCACAACCAAGTCAAGGCGGTACAGAAACTCACGCGCTGCTTCTCCCTGCACAGTCTGAAGGAGCAGAGTTTGCGCCTCCCTCTGAACATCTCTGGCAAACCCCCTCATTAGAACCTCCTGGATCGTCTCCTCCGAGAGATTCCAATCTCGCTCCTGCAGGAATCTAATCAATGCACGGGCCAACACAGGATGCCCTGTCGTCACCTCGTAAGCAAATTGCACCAAATTTTCTGTCAGCGCATCTGCAGGTACACGATGAACCTCCAACACCTCTCGAATCTCATCCCTACTCAGTAGCGGCACCAGCCTTTCCATAAGAAACCCAGCTGGCGTGTCTTCTCGAAGCGCCAACGGAAGAGGCGCTGAAGTAGTCGCTATCAACTTCACCCTGGAACAAAGGTCACTATTCGCGTAGTGAAGCAAACGTTCAACAAGCTGCATTCCAGCGCTTAGGCGAGGAAGATCATCCAAGACTACCAACGCCTTCCTCTCATTATCAGCAACCACCATGGCGGTTTCAAAGAGAGAGACGATGTCATCCATTTTCCTATGGCGCAACGAGAGCCATAGGGTTTTCTCATGGTCGATCATGCTCCGCGCCAACTGAGTCTTGCCGATACTAGACTGTCCCGACAGAACGAGAAGGGAAGTCGTCGCCAAGTCATTTTGGAGTGATGCTACAAGCGCGCGACGTTCAACAATCCCCTGACCAATTGGCGGTGCGGCATACACGAACGTGCGTCGACCAAGGGTTATGCTGGCCGAAAGCCCTTGTGATGCTACTATTCGCTGCACTTCGGACCGATACATTGCAAGATTCTGTTCGACCCCCAGCAACCCCTGTTGCACTGTCGAAAGCCCTTGCTCCATCAGAACAACTCTATTTTCAATCTCCAGCAAATGCCCTGTGATTTGCGCAAATAGTGCCTGCTGCTGGGGAGCAAGTGGTGGGCGTGTCAGTTGCGTGATCAACGACTGCCTAGAGACCGCCTTCAATCCGCTCTGGGAAAGCAAGCTAAATACGTAAAAAAACAACCGCTGGTAGAGGTCTTGCGATTCCTCCTCAGTGCTAGCATATTTTTTTTGAATCAATTTCGAACGAATGGCAACAACTAGCGCATTCAAATCGCCTGCATCGAATGACCATTCAACGAGCTTCATGAACTCAAAGAACTGCACAACTGGGCTACTTGCAAGGAATCCCTGAAACAACGTCCACGTATCATCAGCGAGTCCATCAGGCCGACCTGACGAGCGGAGAATCTCAACCAGCTTCTCGACAACTTCTTTATCGGCGTTATTTTGACTGACGATATTGCGCCAATGACCGAGCGCAGGATATCGGGGAGTAAATGGAGAAGGCCGTTCGGTCCCTACACTCGCAGTAGTCAGAAAGCGGAAACGCAGTGACTGACTAGAATTGCTGTGCTTGTGCTGAGGCATCCCCTCATTCATAGGACGGCGTAGACCTCTCGGAAGAACATCTGCGCAAGGACCAGTTCGCCGAAACGCCTCATCAGTGGCTCGAATCGATGTTCTTTCATCATCGGCAGCGCGCCGT
>NZ_RAVY01000294.1:0-8464 GCF_003611625.1 Corallococcus sp. CA054B | reverse complement strand
CTGCTGGGCTGCGCGGGGGCGAACTACGAGGGGGTGGGCCGGCGCTGTCCGTCCTGCACCGTGGAGCCCATGCCCACGTCCCTGCCTCCGGGGACGTTCCTCGAGTACCGCATCGACACGCTCCGCTTGAAGAACCTTCGCGTGACGTTCACGGTCCTTCGGGAAACGTCGTCGGAGCGCTGGGTCGAGGCGCGAATGCAGCGCAGGGCCCGGCTCGAGAAGCGGTGGCAGGCACTCTACGAACGGCCGCTGATCTTCGTCATGAAACGCCAGCCCCTGACCGGTGAAATGCAGAACCACCCCATCGACACCCGGGTGGCCACCGACGAACCCCGTCCTCGGGACGCCGGATGGAACTTCCGGTCGCGGACGTCCACGCCCATGAGGCTCGAAGTCAACGGCAAGACCTTCGAATGCCAGGAGTATGCCTATTACATCCGGCCCGGCGACGAAGCGCGGGGGTGCATTCAGGCAAAGGATCCCCGCATCCTGTTCGCGGGTGGAGCATTCTTCCTGGAAGAGCGCTTCATGGCCAAGGAGCAACCCTCCTTGCGGATCAAGCTCCTGAACATGGGGCAAAGACCCGTTGAACCCACGAGTGGACTCATCGCACTCCGGTCCACCCAATCCGCTGTCTATGAGCAGGCCGACGGGGCACGCGTCACCCATCTCTGGACGACAGGAGATTCGCGCGTGCGCCATGTCCATCAAGTCGAGTCACATCTCGCCCCCCCGCTGTCTCGCTATTACGAATGGGAGGGGACCCTGCTGGAAGTCATGATCGCGCTGGCGGAAGAGAGCGAGGGCCCCTACCACCCCCAGGCTGACTCCGACGCGCGCCAGGACCTTCAAGTCGGCAACACCCTGGTTCGGGTCTTTCAACGCAGCCTTCGCAGCGAGGATGGAGGGCATGTGCCTTCCGATCTCACCAGCACCTACGCGGAGGACCCATGGCAACTGGAGGATGCGCCCATCTGGCTCCGCCACCAGCCATTGGAGGCACAGGGCACCTATGGCGGCGCCCCGGTGCATTACTGGCTGAAGGAATGGAAGTAGCCGCTCCTCCTGATACTTCGTCTTCGGGTTCCGAGCCATGGCCATCCCATCCAGCACCTGTCATCCGCCCTGAGCCACCGCACGGAAGGTCACCTGGAACGCAATGTGTTTGCGTGCGCGAGACATCAACCGGTAGACGTGCCCCGCCTCATCCAGTTTCTCCAGGCTCATGTAATCGCCGTACGTGATGAACTGGGCAATGCGCCAGATCTCCGAGACGAACTCAGGCCCCGCGGGGCCGGTGACAACGTGGTTCCCGCCGTCCTCCATCGTCCGCTTCCAACCGGGTTTGAGGAGGAAGTCGAGTTCGATGGAGACGCCTTGCAGGGAGCTCTCTTCCCAGGTGCGCGCCATCGTCGCGGCGCGGGCCACGACGTAGCCCCCCATCCCCACGGACGGCTCGAACTCGTACAGGGCGAGTTCACCCGCGAGGACCTTCTGCGTCCAACCGGCATCCAATGCCCACTGCGCGCAGCTCTCGGCGGCTCCGTCCATCCCTGCTCGCCATTCGCGGATGTCGAAGAGCACGTTCTGCGTCCCGAGCCTCTCAAGGGACCATCCCTCCGCACCCTGGAAGTCCAACCAGACGGTTTCGCGGGTGGGCAGGACCAGTTCCAACTGCAGGAACATCTTCTCCCGATCCATCCGTACGCCCGTGACCTCGGCGTCGTGGACCGGCACGTTCAGGAAAGCCATCGTGGGGAACAGTCTGTCACCCAACGGCCCCACACGGGGAAGAGCCGGCGTAGGCTCCCTGTCCATGAGCGCTTCCGTCCACTTCCGCACCTGCAATCTCTGTGAAGCCATGTGTGGCGTGCGCATCGAAGTGGCGGACGGGCGCATCACGTCCATCAAGGGCGATTCGGAGGATCCATTCAGCCGGGGGCACATCTGTCCCAAGGCCGTGGCGCTCCGCGACCTGCACGAGGACCCGGACCGGCTCCGCCACCCCATGAGGCGCACCGCTTCCGGCTGGGAGCGTGTGTCCTGGGAGGACGCGTTCCGCGACATCACGCAGCGGCTCCATTCCATCCAGAAGGAGCATGGGCCGAACGCCGTGGGCGCGTACCTGGGCAACCCCAACGTCCACAACCTGGGCGCGATGATGTTCGGCCCCCAGCTCCTTCGCGCGCTGCGCACACGCAACCGGTTCTCCGCCACCTCCGTCGACCAGCTCCCCCATCAGCTCGCGGCCCACCTCATGTTCGGGCATCAGCTGCTGGTGCCCATCCCGGACATCGACCGCACGCGGTACATGCTCATGCTGGGCGCGAACCCGCTCGCGTCCAATGGCAGCCTGATGACGACACCGGACGTGCGCGCCCGGCTGCGTGCCATCCAGGAGCGTGGCGGCAAGGTCGTCGTCATCGATCCCCGCCGCACGGAGACCGCGGGCATCGCCGACCAGCACATCTTCGTCCGGCCCGGCACCGATGCGCTCGCCCTCTTCTCCCTGCTGCAGGTCGTGCTGGAGGGAAACGCGCACCGCATGGGCCGGCTCGCGGCGTTCGTGGACGGGCTGGACACCGTGCTGCCGCTCGTCCGCGACTTCCCTCCGGAGCGCACGGCGCCTCACACGGGCATCGCGCCGGATGTGCTTCGCGGCATCGCCCGGGACTTCCTCGCCGCGGACGGGGCCGTCTGTTACGGGCGCGTCGGTGTGTCCACGCAGCCGTTCGGTTCGCTCTGCCAATGGCTCATCAACGTCCTCAACATCGTCACCGGCAACCTGGACCGTGAGGGCGGCGCGCTCTTCACCCTTCCTGCCTTCGACCTCATTGGCGGGCCTCGCGCGTTCGGCGTCAGTCCTGGCAGCCATGGCCGCTGGAAGAGCCGGGTGCGAGGCCTGCCGGAGTCCTCTGGAGAGCTTCCCGTCGCCGCGCTCGCGGAGGAGATCCTCACCCCGGGCGAGGGCCGCATCCGAGCGCTCATCACCCTGGCCGGCAATCCCGTGCTGTCCACGCCCAATGGCACGCAACTGGACACCGCGCTGGGACAGCTCGACTTCATGGTGAGCGTGGATCCGTACCTCAACGAGACCACTCGCCACGCGCACTACATCCTGCCGCCCACGTCCCTGCTGGAGCGCGGGCACTACGACCTCGTCTTCCATGTACTCGCCGTGCGCAACACGGCGAAGTATTCGCCGCCGGTGTTCCCGGCCGGTCCGGACTCGCGTCAGGACTGGGAGATCCTCCTGGAGCTCCAGCACCGGCTGGAGACCCTGCGCAAGGGGCGGAGCGTTCGCGCGCTGCTCCAGTACCAGGCCCTCAAGCGCATGGGGCCAGAGCGCATCCTCGACCTGGGCCTTCGCATGGGGCCTTATGGCTCGCGCTTCCATCCGCTCAAGAAGCACGGCCTGTCGCTCGCGAAGCTTCGCGCCGCTCCGCATGGAATCGACCTGGGACCGATGAAGCCCAGCCTGCCCGGCCGGCTCCGCAACCGCGCCAAGCGCATCCAATTGGCGCCGGAGTTGCTCGTCGCGGACGTGGCCCGGCTTCGCGCAGCGTTCCCGGACGACGCGGCACCTCGCGAAGGCGAACTGCTGCTGATTGGCCGGCGGCATCTGCGCGATAACAACTCGTGGATGCACAACGCGCCGGGGCTCATGAAGGGCCGTCCCCGCTGCACGCTCATGGTCCACCCGGACGACGCCTCACGCATAGGGCTCGCGGATGGCGCCAACGCCACCATCCGCTCGCGCGTGGGAGAGATCACCGTGCCCGTCGCCGTCACCGCCGACGTGATGCCTGGCGTAGTCAGCCTGCCGCACGGTTACGGCCACCAGCGCCCAGGCATCCGACAGCAGGTCGCCAGCGCGCATGCGGGCGCCAGCATCAACGACCTCACGGATGATCAGGCGCTGGACGTCGTCAGCGGCAACGCCGCGTTCAGCGGAACACCGGTCCAGGTCCGACCGGCCTGAGCCTCCGAACGTCCGGGGTGTACACCGCCGGTCTGACGCGGTTCCTCGAAACCTGTCCGACTGTCGGACAAGTTCATCCGCCCGGATGGGGAGAAGGCCCTCCGGCCACGGTTCGCCAAGACCTGTCCGACAGGATTCCGCCGTCCGGCTGGAACGCCGCCCCCGGCAACGGTTCACCAGAACCTGTCCGACTGTCGGACAAGCCTCCACTGCTCAGTTGAGGCGGGGCTCCGGTCACGGTTCTCCAAAACCTGTCCGACTGTCGGACTGGTTTTCGCCGCCTGAATAGGGCGGCAGCCCCGGCCGCGATTCCCCGAAACCTGTCCGGCAGTCGGACTGGTATCCGCACTCTGGATGGAGCCGAGTCCTCGGCAACGGTTCTCCAGAACCTGTCCGACTGTCGGACAGGTCTCCGCCACCTGGCTGAAGTGGCGGCCCGGCGGCGGCCATCCAGAACCTGTCCGACTGTCCGACAGGTTTTCGCCGCTCGGCTGAAGGGGTGGTCTGGCTACGGTTCTCCAGAACCTGTCCGACTGTCCGACAGGTTTTCGCCGCTCGGCTGAAGGGGTGGCCCGGCTACGGTCCTCCGGAACCTGTCCGACTGTCCGACAGGTTTCTGGAGGTCGCCGCCGCCAGGGTGCCCCTGCGGGAACTCTCACCTTCTCATGGAGACTCCAGGCCCGAGGGCATGGGAACAGCCTGACGGATGCAGTGGACCTTCGCTTGCATCAGGGCCAGGGAGTTCACGGCGAGCTTGTTGTCACGGGTGCCGCTCTCCCGGCGTCCCTTCTGTCAGGGCGCTGGCGAGCGCGGCGATGTGCCGTTCGTCGGTGCCGCAACACCCTCCGAGCAGGCGCGTGCCGCACTCCACATGGACGCGCGCCATCTCCCTTGCGAAAGCGTCCGGGGTCTCGCTGTCGAGCTCCGCGCGCCCTTCGAGTTCCTCGGGCGAGAGGCGAGAGGTATTGGCCTGCAGGCCCACCACCCGCGCGCCGAGGGCGGGTGAGGCGGCCAGCTGGCGCGACAGGCCCTCGCGGAAGATGGAGGGGTGGACGCAATTCACCATGTACGCGGTCGGGCGCGCGCCGGGCAGGGCGTCGATGCGCGCCACGGCCTCGGCCAGCGGGGTTCCGTCGAGCAGCGTGCCGGTGGGACGGAGGATGAAGCTCAGCAGGAACGGCGCCCTCGTGCGCGCCATCGCCAGGGCGAGGCCTTCGGCCTCCGAGAGCGCCGGCAGCGCCTGGGCCACGAGGAAGTCCACCCCGGCGCGCGCGAGCGCCTCCACGTGCGGTGCGTGGAAGGCCGCGGCCTCCTCGCGTGGGAGTGCTTCCTCGGGCCGGTAGGCATCCCCGCGACACCCGACGAGCCCTCCGATGAACACGCCCTCCCCCCGGCCGCCGACCTCATCGCGCAGGCCTGCCAACAGCCCCACCGCCTCACCGAAAACGTCTCGGCCAGCAAGGCCCGCTCGCGCGAGCCGTTCCGCGTTCGCGCGCCAGGTGGGCGTGAGGAGGAGCGTGGGCAGGCCGTGGCGCAGGCCGATGTCACGGTAGTCGCGGTAGATACCGGCGAGCGCCTCGCGTCCCTCCGGATTGAAGAGGAGACCCGCGTTGGCCACGTGCGGGTCCAGCAGTCCCGCGGGGTGGCGGCGCAGGCGCTCGACCACGGAGCCCTCGGTGAGCACCCGCAGGGCCTCGTGCAAGGCTCGAAGAAAAGCTGCGTGGTTCGCCAGGCCACCCATCAGCGCGCTCCCGCCATCGTCGGCATCATCGGAAACCTCGCCTCTCAGTTGTACTGGTTGCGTCCTGCCATGACTCCGCCGTCGACATCCCAGATGGCTCCGGTGACCCATGAAGCCTCGTTCGACAACAGATGGGCAATGGTCCGTGCAACCTCCTCCGCACGACCCACGCGGCCCATCGGATGGAAGCCATTGAACCCCTGGAGCGTACCGTGCACCTGCTCCTTCGGGATGAAGCCCTCGTAGATGGGGGTTTCGACGACCGCTGGCGAAACCGCGTTGACGCGGATGCCATGGCTGGCCAACTCCATCGCCAGGTGCTGCGTCAGTGAATGAAGTCCTGCCTTGGCCATCGAATAGGCCGAGGAGGGAGTGGCCTGGATGGCCTGCCGGGCCCACATCGAGCCGATGTTGACGATCGCGCCCCCCTTGCCCATGGCGACCATGGATTTCACGACGGCCTGCGTGAAGAAGAAGACCGCCTTGTTGAGGTCGAGGTACAGGTCGTAATCGCGCTCCTCGTGCTCCAGGAAGGCCTTCGGCAGGAAGACGCCCGCTGCGTTGACCAGCAGCGTCGCGTCGGCGTGGTCCCTTTGAAGTTGGGTCAACAGCGCCTGTCTCTCGGCACTTGAGGTGATGTCCGCGCGGAGGCCGTCCACGGGACCGAACGCGGCCAACTCCGTGACGGCGGCCTGGAGCTTGTCGTCTCGATGCCCGATGACAACAGCTCGCCCGCCCTCCGCGAGGACGAATTGGGCCACGGCCTTTCCCATGCCGCTGGTACCGCCCACGACGCCGAGCTTCACGTGACCCCGGCGGCGGTCGGGCAGCTCGTGCGAAGCCTCGAGGAGGCGCTCGGCACGCCGCTGTTCCACCGGGGCACGAGCGGACGGAAGCGGCTCGTCCTCACTGAAGCGGCCCAGCGGGCGCTGCCAGACATCCGCGCGGGCTTCGAGCGGCTGAGCGTCGGCGTCGCGCGGCTGAAGGAGAACTCGTCGGCCGGTGTGCTGACCGTGACGGGCAGCCCTGCCTTCGCGGCCAAGTGGCTCCTGCCACGCCTCGAGCGGTTCCAGGCCGCATGGCCGGAGCCGGACGTGCGGCTCGATGCGTCCACCGAGCTGCTCGACTTCGCCGCGCGCGGGGTGGATGTCGGCGTGCGCTACGGAGCTGGGAGCTGGCCCGGGCTGGTCGCTGAAAAGCTTCTCGGCGAGGAGGTCCATCCCGTCTGCTCACCGGCGCTCTTTCGGCAGACCCGCCGTCCGCGCCGGCCGTCGGACCTGCGCGGCCTCCGGCGCATCCATGACCGGTCCGTGGATGCGCGCCTGGGATTCGCCACGTGGGATGCATGGCTCGAGAAGGCGGGCGCGAAGGACGTCGAGACAAAGCGAGGCCTGCGCATCAACAACTCCGCCACGGTGTTGCAGGCGGCCATCGTTGGGCAGGGAGTGGCGCTGGCCCGCAGCATCATGGCGCATGACGACCTCGCGGCCGGACGGCTGGTGCGCCTGTTCCCGGAGGTCGAGTTCCCCTCCGTGCTCGCCTACTACGTCGTCTACAGACCCGAGTGCGCCACGCTCCCGAAGCTGGTGGCGTTTCGCGACTGGCTCGTTCGCGAGGCGTCCGCGCGCCAGGCCCTGACGGACAGGACCTAGCGGTACACCGGCGCGGGCAGCACGGGCGGCACCACCGGCGCGGCGGCGGCCACCTTCGCCTTCGCGCGCCACACCAGCGGCGTGAGCGCTCCCACCAGCACGAACACCGCCTGCACCGTGTGCGCGAGCAACGCGATGGACATCGCCTTCGCGGCCGTCGTTCCCATTGCTCCGGCCGCCAGCGAGAACATGCCGTCCGTCACGCCCACCTGCCCCGGCACCAGTGAGCCCATCGCCAGCGCCACCAGGTAGAGCCCCTGCGTGAACAGCGCCTGCACCAACGTCGTGTCGATCCCCACCGCGTGCGCCAGCACCGCGTACTGCATCACCTGCAACACCCGGCTGCCCAGGAACGCCATCATCGGCCGCCACGGACACAGCCCTCCGGCGCACACCGATGCCTGGAACGCCTCCGCGTGCTCGCCCCACTTGCCGCACCGCCTGCGCATCCAGGCGCCCAGCCGCTTCGCCCGCAGTCCCGCGCGCACGCCCAGCGACGCGAGCAGCAACACGACGCCGTGCACCAGCATCGCCACCGTGAACGCGCTCCAGCCCGTCATCAGATAGGCCGCCAGCGCGCACGGAAAGGAGATGAGCCCTCCGGCTCCCAGCGACGCGGACTGCGACGTGGCCGCTGCCGCCGTCGCGGATGCGCCTCCCGTGTATGGCGTCAGCAGCGTGGCCTTCGTCGCCTCCGCCGCCGCTCGGCCCGCGGGCGCCATGCTCGACACCGCGGTTCCAATCAGCTGCGCTCGTACCAACACCGACAACGGCACCTGCCGTGCACGCGCGCCATAGGACAGTCGCGTCGCCGTGGCGTCGCACGCCTGCCGTCCCATTTCGATGAACACCACCCAGGGGAGCAGCGGCAGCGCGTCCAGGAGCGTGGTCTTCAGTTCGCTCGCGCCTGCCTTGTGCACCAGGGCCCCCAACATCCCCAGGCCGCCCATCGCGAACACCGGCTTGAGGACCGTCAGCAGCCTGCGTCTCCAGACGCACGGTGAGGCGGAAAGCCCCTCCCCAGCGGCGGCCCCCGGCCCGGCCAGGGCCCCTTCGTGGTGCACGTTGCTCACACTCGACCTCCTCGCC